>NZ_JBFAAX010000114.1:0-15547 GCF_040639995.1 Actinosynnema sp. NPDC023658
CCGCGCCCGGAGCGCTCGCCGCGGGCGGGGCGCTCGACGTCGGCTTCGGGCCCGCGGTCGACGGTGGGGCCGTGGTCGTGCTGGGGGTGTTGGAGACGGGCGCGTTGGTGGTGGGCGTGCTGGCACTGGGGACGCCCGGCACGCTGGGTGTGACCCCGCCGGGCTTGCCGCCGCCCGGAACGCCGGCTGCGACCCCGCCGGGCGTGCCGGAGGTCGGTGCGCCGATCGTCGGCTTGGGCGCGGGCGGCGGGGTGGCGGACGAGCCGGTCGGGGCCTTGCTGATGGTGCCGTCACCGGTCGGCGGCTTGGGACCGTCGAACAGGCCCTTGCCCGGCCCGCCGGTGAACTTGCTGGAGCGGTCGGAACCGCCCGCCGCACCGGGTGTGCCACCGGGGGCCATCGGGGCACCGCCCACCGGGGGCGCGGACGCGGAGGGTGCGCCGGACAGCGCGCCGCCGATGCTGCGGGCCGCCGTGCTGCCGCCGGGGGACGTGGCACCGGTCACCGGACCGGCACCCGGCGTCGGGCCGCCCTTCACCGCCGGTCCGCCGGTGGAGGTCCCACCCGGCACGCCCGCGCCAACGCCGCCGGTGCCCTTCGAACCACCGCCGGTCGGGGTGGAGCCGGGCGCACCGGGCACGTTCGCGATCGGGCTGACGGAAGGCCCGCCGGGAGCCTTGGCCCCGCCCGACCCGATCGGACCGGACGCACCCGGCACGCCGGTGACGGGCTTGACCGAGGGGCCACCGGCCGTCTTGGACCCGCCCGACCCGGTGGGCCCGGTCGCACCGGGCACGCCGGTGATCGGCGTGACGGAAGGCCCACCCGTCCCCTTGACGCCACCGGGCAAGCCGGGGCCGGTGGCTCCGGGCACGTTCTTGATGGGCGTGACGGAAGGTCCGCCGGCCCCCTTGACCCCACCGGACCCGTTGGGGCCGGTCGCGCCGGGGACGTCCTTGACGGGTGTGACGGAAGGTCCGCCGGTGCCCTTGACCCCACCGGGTGTGTTGGGGCCGGTGGCTCCGGGCACGTTCTTGACCGGCGTGACGGAAGGCCCACCGGCCCCCTTCACCCCACCGGGTGTGTTGGGACCGGTGGCGCCCGGCACGTTCTTGACCGGCGTCACCGAAGGCCCGCCGGCACCCTTGACGCCACCGGACCCGTTCGGCCCCGACGCGCCCGGCACGTTGGTCACCGGCTTCACGGACGGCCCGCCGGCCCCCTTCGTCCCGAGCGGACCGTTGCCGGGTGAGCCCGGTGGCCGCTGGGCGTTCGAGTTGGGGTCGATCTTGGTGAACTGGTCCCGGGCGAACTGGTCGTTCTGCACGTGCGTCTGAGCCGTGGCCTTCAGCCCCGACTGGACGTTGCCCATCGCGCTCGACGCGTTGTTCGCCTGGTGCACCGAGGCGTCGTTGGAGCTGTTCAACGCGGGCACGGCGACGATCCCGATCGGACCGAGCGCGTTCGGCGCGAGCTTGAGCCCCTGCAACCCGCTGGAGATCGCCGCCAGCCGGGACTGGAAGTCACCGGCCTTGTTCTGCAACCCCTGCATGGACGACTCGCTCATGCCGAAGCCGGAGTTGCCGGTCGGCCCGCCCGCCGGTGGAGGGGGTGCGGACGGTGGCGGCGACGACGGGTTGCCCGTCGGGTTCGGGTTCGGGTTGGGGCTGACGCCGCCGCCACCGCGTGCCATGGCTGGTTCTCCGGGGTTCTTCGATCAGGGCCTGGTGGACCAGGTCTGCTCGATCATCGCTGCCCGGTCGGGGGTTGCTCGGCCGGGGGTTGCTGGGTCAGACCTTGGCGGAGCCGGCGGACGCGCCGCTCGACGAGGTCTGCGCGTACTGCGACTGGTAGGAGTCGTAGCTCGACTTCGCCGCCTCGCCGGCCGCCTTGGCGTCGTTCGCCGCCTGCTCGACGGACGTGCCCGCCTGCTCGGCCTTGCGCGACGCCTCCTCGGCGGCCTTGATGTCGGCGTCGTTGCCGGACGCGAACGCCTTGGCGTTGGCCTCGGCCGCCGCCGCGTTGGCCGCCGCGTAGTCGACGTTGGCCTGCTCGTACTTGGCGTTCGCCGCCTTCGCCGCGTCGTTCTTCGTCGACAGCTCGTTCTCGGCGGACGTGCGCGCCGGGTCGGCCGTCCCCGGGTTGTTGCGCTTGTACTCGTCGTACGCGGCCTTCGCGGCGTCGTCGGCGGGCTTGGCCGCGGTCAGCGCGTCGTTGCTGGCCTTGGCCGCCTCCGCGACGTCCCGGCTCTCCTTCGCGGCGGCCTCGGCGGCCTTCGCGGCCTCCGAGCGCAGCCCGTCCGCCTCGCCCTTGGCCGACTCGTACTTCGCCATCGCGGCGTCGTACCCGGCCTGGTCGCCGCGCGCGGCGGCGGCGTTGGCCTCGTCGATGGCCGAGCTGACCTTCTGGTTCGCGGCGGCGGCCTTCTCCGAGGCGGTGTTCAGCTTCTCGTTGGCCGCCTTGGCCTCCTCGGCGGCCTTGGTCTCCGCCTCCTTGGCCTGCTCGTACTTCTTGTTGGCCTCCTCCGCCTTGTTGTTGGCGTCGGTGACCTTGTCGTCCTGCACGTCCTTGGCCAGCGCCTTGTCGATCTCGCGGTCGACGCCCTTCTGCGCCTTCCACGACTCGTAGCCGACCTCGGCCACGTCCGCGATGTTCTCGAACCGCTTCCAGCCCTTGCCGACGTTCTCGGTGATCTCGTCGAGGTTCTTGATCCGGCTCATCTGCCTGCCCAGGGCGGCGGTGAGGCGGGCGATCCGGGACGCGATGTTCACGCCCAGCGCCACGGCCTTGCCGACCGCGAAGCCGATGTAGGCCGCGATCGACGCGCCGAAGGTGATGACCGCGGTGGCGGCGGCGATCAGCGCGCCCGCCAGCAGCGACCCGAGCAGCTGGGCGATCATGTCCCGCACGATGTCGCGCAGCACCGACACCAGCACGCCGCAGATCGCGACGATCTTGGCCTTCTGCTCGACCGCGTTGGCCAGGGAGTCGATCTCCTTGCCCATCGCCTCCATGTTCTTCTGGAACGCCTCGGACGCGGCGCCGGTCCACCCGTCGAACGTGGCCAGCTCGCGGCGGTGGTCCTCGGCCAGCACCCGCAGCTCGGCGGCCTGCTTCTTGGTCGCCTCGACGTTGGCGTTGATCTCGTCGGGGTCGCCCATCAGCTGGTCGAGCGGTTCCTTCAGGAACGACACGTGCTCGATCAGCCAGCCGATGCCCGCACCGAGGATGGTGCCGAACGGGTCGACCGCGAGCATGGCCATGGACGACGCCGTGCCGATCGCGGCGAACGTGATGTCCAGCGCCTTCTCGGTCTCGGTCTCCGCGTCCTTGCCGATCGTGGTGATCATCTCGTCCCAGGCCGAGATGAACAGGGAGCCCTTGAACTTGTTCTGCTCGGTGATCTCCATGCCGGGCGGGGCGGAGATCGGAGTGTCGGGGGCGGTCATCGGTCAGGGTCTCCTCGTCACCAGGGCTGGTTCTCGTCGTCCTCGTCGTCGACCGGGCGCCGCGGCTGCGCCGGTCGCGACGGCGGCGTCTGCGACTGCCACCCGGGCTGCGCCGGGGGCGAAGCCGGGCGCGCGGGCTCCGGTTCCGGCTCGGCGTACTCGGGCTCGGCGTAGTCGCCGCGGTCGTCCTCGACCTCGTCGTCCGGGATGGCGTCGCTGACCATCCGCATGGCCTCGGTGCCCTCCCCGAGCGGCTCGAACGCGGCCATCACCTTCTGCGCGGCCTGCTTCTGCGCGACCTTGGCCGTCTGCATGATCAGGGCGGTGAGGCGGGCGGAGCCCAGCTCGGTGGCGCGGTGGCCGAGCTGGATGTTCAGCAGACCGCCGTTCGGTCCGACGGTGATGGTCACCGCACCGTCAGGGCTGGACGCCGTGGCCTGCGAGCTCTCGAAGTTCTCCTGGAGGTCGGCCGACTTCCGCTGGAGATCGGCCAGCTTGGCCTCGAAGTTGTCGAGCCACTGCTGGGGGTCCACAGGTCAACCTCCTAGGGGGGACATCGGTGCAGGGTGGAGTGCACCCGAGCCCGCCAACGCCGCCCCAACGCCCCACCAACGGGCAGACCCTGCGGGCCTCCGAACCCGATCGGCCCTCGGCCACCCCGCCGGCCACTTCACCCGATCCACGTCTTGACAGTGAGTAACCGGCTACGACGCCGGGAAGTCGACGGATCACTGCGAGTGGCGGAGTCGCCCGATGGCACCAACGATTAGGTCACGTGCGGACCGGTACGTGCGCGGGCGTCATTACTACGGGGTACGGTTCGCCACTCGGAAGCCCCGACACCCGCTGTCGGGATTTGTCTGCTCCTAGCCGAGCAGGGAGGGAGACGAGCCGTGCGTCGTCGAATGCGTGGCCTCGCGGTGGCCGCGATCGCGCTGACCAGCGTTCTCACGATGGCCGCCTGCGCCAAGGACACCGGTGGGAACAACACCGGGTCCGGGCCCACGAACACCGCCGAGGGCTGCAAGCTGGCTGACAAGCCGCCGGCGGCCGCCGCGACCTCCAGCTCCGCCGCGTCCGGCGACAAGGTCGACGGCAGCGCCCTCAAGGTGGGCCTGGCCTACGACATCGGCGGCCGGGGCGACGCGTCGTTCAACGACTCCGCCGCGGCGGGCCTGGACAAGGCCAAGACGGACCTCGGCATCTCCGCGGTCAAGGAGCTGACCGCCGCGCCGAACGAGGCCGAGGACGCCAAGCAGACCCGCCTGCGCCAGCTCGCGAGCGAGGGCTACAACCCGATCATCGGGGTCGGCTTCGCCTACGCCGAGTCGCTGAAGGTCGTCGCGCCGGAGTTCCCGAACGTCAAGTTCGCGATCGTCGACGGCGCCGTCGAGGGCGCCCCGAACGTGACGCCGCTGCTGTTCGCGGAGGAGCAGGGCTCCTTCCTGGCCGGCGTCATCGCCGCCTACCAGTCGAAGTCCTGCCACATCGGCTTCGTCGGTGGCGTGCAGATCCCGCTGATCCAGAAGTTCGACGCGGGCTTCGCCCAGGGCGCCAAGACCGCCGCCCCGGACGTCAAGATCGAGAAGAAGTACCTGACCCCGGCGGGCGACTTCACCGGTTTCCAGGACCCGACCAAGGGCCAGGAGGCCGCGACCGGCCAGATCGAGGCCGGCGCCGACGTGCTGTACCACGCGGCGGGTGCTTCCGGCAAGGGCGTGTTCTCCGCCGCGAAGACGGGTGGCGTGAAGGCCATCGGCGTCGACTCCGACCAGTACAACCAGAAGACGGTCGAGGAGTCGAAGGACGTCATCATCTCCTCGATGCTCAAGCGCGTCGACGTGGCGGTGTACGACTTCGTCAAGGCGTTCGCCAAGAACGACCTGGCGAGCCTGCCCAAGGTGTTCGACCTGTCCGTGGACGGCGTCGGCTACTCCACCTCGGGCGGCAAGATCGACGAGAACCTGAAGGGCGTCCTCGAGGGCTACAAGGCCCAGATCATCGCGGGCAAGATCAAGGTCGAGTCCACGCCGTAACGACACCATCCGGCCTCCGGCGCACTGGGCCCTGCGAGCACCCTCGCGGGGCCTAGTGCGTGGTTAGCCCCGGCACAGCCGGAGATCAGACGGAGCTTTCATGAGCGAGCTCGCGAGCGAGTCATCCGAAGCAGTGACCCGTGCTCCCGCCACGCCCAGCCGCGGCGAGGTGCGCGCATGAGCACCACGACCCCTGCCGTCGTCCTGTCGGGCATCACCAAGCGCTTCCCGGGTGTCGTCGCCAACAGCGACGTCCACCTCAGCGTGCAGGTCGGCGAGGTCCACGCGCTGTGCGGCGAGAACGGCGCGGGCAAGTCCACCCTGATGAAGATCCTCTACGGGATGCAGCAGCCGGACGAGGGCACCATCGAGGTGGCGGGCCGGCCGGTCCGGTTCCGCACGCCGGCGGACGCGATCAAGGCCGGCATCGGCATGGTGCACCAGCACTTCATGCTGGCCGACAACCTGACCGTGCAGGAGAACGTCGTGCTCGGCGCGGAGTCGCTGCACGGCATCGGCGGCCGGGCGCGCAAGCGGATCCTGGAGCTGGCCGACGCCACCGGCCTGACCGTCGACCCCGGCGTGCTCGTCGAACGCCTCGGCGTGGCCGACCGGCAGCGGGTCGAGATCCTCAAGGTGCTCTACCGGGGCGCCAAGGTGATCATCCTCGACGAGCCGACCGCGGTGCTCGTGCCGCAGGAGGTGGACGAGCTGTTCACCACCCTGCGCGGCATGCAGCGGCAGGGCTTCACGTTCCTGTTCATCTCGCACAAGCTGGACGAGGTGCGCTCGATCGCGGACTCCGTCACGATCATCCGCCGCGGCACCACGGTCGGCACCGCCGACCCGAAGGCGGTGAGCTCGCGCCAGCTGGCCGAGATGATGGTCGGCAGCGAGCTGCCCAGCCCGGAGACCCGCGAGTCCACCGTCACCGACCGCGTCGTGCTGCGGGTGGAGGACCTGGGCCTGGTCGCGGCCGAGGGGACCCGGCCGGTGCTGGACGGCATCGACCTGGTCGTGCGCGCGGGCGAGATCGTCGGCATCGCGGGCGTCGAGGGCAACGGGCAGACCGAGCTGGTCGAGACGATCATGGGCATGCGCCGCGCGCACCACGGCCGAGTGCTGCTCGGTGACCGCGACCTGACCCGACTGGGCACGTTGGCGCGGCGCGAGGCGGGCATCGGCTACATCCCCGAGGACCGGCACCGCCAGGGCCTGCTGCTCACCCAGCCGCTGTGGGCGAACCGCATCCTCGGCCACCAGACCCGCGAGCCGGTGTCGAAGGGCCAGTGGCTCGACCTGGCCGGCGCGAAGAAGGACACCGCGCGGATCGTCGAGGACTTCGACGTGCGCACGCCCGGCATCGACGTGGCCGCGGTCGCGCTGTCCGGCGGCAACCAGCAGAAGCTCGTGGTGGGCCGCGAGCTGTCCGGCGACCCGGTGCTGCTCATCGCGTCGCACCCGACGCGCGGCGTGGACGTGGGCGCCCAGGCGCTGATCTGGGACGAGATCCGCGCGGCGCGGGCCCGCGGCCTGGCCGTGCTGCTGATCTCGGCGGACCTGGACGAGCTGATCGGCCTGTCCGACACCATCCGGGTGATGCTGCGCGGTCGGCTGGTGGCCGACGCCGACCCGGCCACGGTCACCCCCGAGGACCTCGGGAGCGCGATGACCGGCGCGGGCGCCACGAGCGCCGCCGTCGAGCACGCCACTGGCGTCGACCAGGCGCCGGAATCGGGAGGCGAGTGATGGGAATCCTGCGCGGCAAGCTGCTGCCGCCCGTGCTGGCGATCCTGTTCTCCGCACTGCTGTGCGGTGTGGCGCTGGTGGTGTCCGGCGCGAACCCGCTGCGGGCGTTCGGGGTGATGCTGTCGCAGGTGGGCGAGGGCACCACCGCGGTCGACATCGTCAACAGCACCGGCACCTACTACATCGCGGCGCTGGCGGTGGCGATCGGGTTCCAGATGAACCTGTTCAACATCGGCGTCGAGGGCCAGTACCGGGTCGCGGCGGTCGTCGCGGCCGTGGTGGGCGGCTCCATCGCCCTGCCGCCCGGCCTGCACGCCCTGGTGATCATCCTGACGGCCGCCGTCGCCGGCGCGCTGTGGGCCGCGATCCCGGCGGTGCTCAAGGTGACGCGCGGCGTCAACGAGGTCATCTCCACGATCATGATGAACGGCCTCGCGCTCGGCCTGGCCGCCTACCTGATCGGCGCGGACGTGTTCGGCGAGCTGCGGGGCAACAACATCCGCACCCCGGAGATCCCGGAGAGCGGCTGGGTGCCCGGCATCCCGCTCGGCTCGTCCGGCACGGTGTTCGGCCTGGTGTTCCTGGCCGCGCTGCTGGGCATCGGCTACTGGGTGATGATGAACCGCACCCGGTTCGGCTTCGAGCTGCGCGCCTCCGGCGAGTCGTCCACGGCCGCCGCCGCGGGTGGCGTGAACGCCAAGAAGATGGTGCTGATCGCGATGCTGCTGTCCGGCGGGATCGCCGGTCTGGTGTCGATGCCCGAGATCCTGGGCCGCGACCACACGTACAACCTGAACTTCCCGGCCGGCATCGGCTTCTCCGGCATCGCGATCGCGCTGCTCGGGCGCAACCACCCGGGCGGCATCGCGTTCGGCGCGCTGCTGTGGGCGTTCCTGGACAAGTCGGGCCTCGCGCTGGACAACGTGGGCGTGCCGCGCGAGATCGTGACGATCATGCAGGGGGCGATCGTGCTGTCGGTCGTCGTCGCGTACGAGGTGGTCCGCCGGTTCGAGCTGGCCGCGCAGCAGCGGCAGGTCGGCCGGCAGCTCGGGACGGTGGATGCGGCATGAGCGAGCTCACGAGCGAACCCTTCGACACCGCGCACCGCGCTCCGTCCCCGACGAGCCCTGGCGAGGAGGCGGCATGAGCACTTCGTTGATGAACCCGTCCGAGGCACCCACGACCGTTCCGCCGCCGCGCAAGGCTCGGCGGATCCCCGGCTGGGCCGTCGGCGCGCTGGGCGTGGCCGGCGCGGTCGTGCTGCTGTCCACCACGTCGTACCTGACGGGTGTGCCGCAGCTGACGTCCACCGGCACCATCCAGACCGCGGTGCGGTTGGCGCTGCCGATCCTGCTCGCCGCGCTGGGCGGGCTGTGGGCCGAGCGCGCGGGCGTGGTGAACATCGGCCTCGAAGGCATGATGATCATGGGCACGTGGGGCGCGGCGTGGGCCGGGTACCAGTGGGGCCCGTGGGCGGCGCTGGTGTCGGCGGCCGTGTTCGGCGCGCTGGGCGGGTTGCTGCACGCCATCGCGACCGTGACGTTCGGCGTGAACCACATCGTGTCCGGTGTGGCGATCAACCTGCTCGGGGCGGGCCTGACCAAGTACCTGTCCACGTTGATCTTCTTCCCGCTGTCGCACAACCCGCGCGAGTCGCCCGCCGTGCCGAAGTTCGACACCTACTCCGCCTCGGGGCTGTCCGACTGGCTCGGTGAGCTGGAGGCGCAGCAGCGGGTCGGGCTGTCCGACGTCGCCGGCATCCTGCGCGGCCTGGTCACCGGCGTCTCGCCGCTGACGATGCTGGCCATCCTGCTGGTGATCGGCAGCTACCTGGTGCTGTGGCGTACCCGGTTCGGGCTCAGGCTGCGGTCGTGCGGCGAGAACCCGGTGGCCGCGGAGTCGCTGGGCGTCAACGTCTACCGGTACAAGTACGTCGCGGTGATCGCGTCCGGCGCGCTGGCCGGCATCGGCGGCGCGGCGCTCGTGCTCAACCCCGGTCAGCCCGGCTACCTGGAGGGCCAGACCAACGGCCGCGGGTTCATCGGCCTGGCCGCGATGATCTTCGGCAACTGGCGTCCCGGCGGCCTGCTCGGCGGCGCGGCCCTGTTCGGGTACGCCGACGGGTTGCAGCTGCGGTCCGGCGGCAAGACGTTCCTGGCCCTGGTCTACGGCGCGGTGCTGCTGCTGGTCGTGATCGTGATCTGGCAGCTGGTGCGCCGCCGGTGGTTCGCCGCCGCGTTCGGCATCCTGGCCGCCGGCCTGCTGTACGCCGTGTACTACTCGGTGGACGAGGTGCCGAGCGAGCTGACGACCTACGCGCCGCACCTGGTGACGCTGGTCGTGCTCGCGGTCGCCTCGCAACGACTGCGCATGCCCGCGGCCGACGGCGTGGTGTACCGCCGTGGTTGAGGTCGACTGGGAGGTGCTGCGCGCGCGTGCCGTCGAGGCCGCGCAGGCCGCCTACTGCCCGTACTCCGGGCTGCAGGTGGGTGCGGCGGCCGTCTGCGACGACGGGCGGATCGTGGTCGGGTGCAACGTCGAGAACGCCGCCTACGGCGTCGGGCTGTGCGCCGAGTGCACGTTGGCCGGCCAGTTCTTCCTGACCGGCGGCGGCAGGCTCGTCGCGCTGGCGTGCCGCAGCGGCAGGGGTGACCTGCTCATGCCGTGCGGGCGCTGCCGTCAGGTGATCTACGAGCTGGGCGGGGCCGCGTGCCTGGTCGACACGCCTTCCGGCGTGCTGCCGATGACCGCGGTGCTGCCCGACGCGTTCGGGCCGGAGGACCTGCCGTGAGCCACACCGCCGTGGACGTGATCCGGGCCAAGCGCGACGGCGCCCGGCTGACCGACGGGCAGATCGACTGGGTGGTCGACGCCTACACCCGCGGGGTGGTGGCCGACGAGCAGATGTCCGCGCTGGCCATGGCGATCTTTCTCAACGGCATGGACACCGCCGAGACCGCCCGGTGGACGCGCGCCATGGTGGACTCCGGCGAACGGCTGGCGCTGGACGTCGGCCGGCCCACCGTGGACAAGCACTCCACCGGCGGGGTGGGCGACAAGATCACGTTGCCGCTGGCCCCGCTGGTGGCGGCGTGCGGCGCGGCGGTGCCCCAGCTGTCCGGGCGCGGGCTCGGGCACACCGGCGGGACGCTGGACAAGCTGGAGTCCATCCCCGGCTGGCGGGCGCAGCTGTCGGTGGACGAGGTGACGGCGCAGCTGCGGTCGGTCGGCGCGGTGATCTGCGCCGCGACGACGGGCCTCGCGCCGGCGGACCGGAAGCTGTACGCGCTGCGCGACGTGACGGGGACGGTCGAGTCGATCCCGCTGATCGCGTCGTCGATCATGTCGAAGAAGATCGCGGAGGGCGCCGAGGCGCTGGTGCTGGACGTGAAGGTCGGGTCCGGGGCGTTCATGAAGACCCCGGAGCGGGCGCGGGCGCTGGCGTCGGCGCTGGTGTCGATCGGCGTCGACCACGGGCTGCGCGTGTCTGCGCTGCTGACGGACATGTCGGTGCCCCTCGGGCGCGCGGTCGGCAACGCGGTGGAGGTCGCGGAGTCGGTCGAGGTGCTGCGCGGCGGCGGGCCGGCGGACGTCGTGGAGCTGACCGTGGCGCTGGCCGAGGAGATGCTGTCGCGGGCGGGCGTCACGGCGTCGCCGCGTGACGTGCTGGCGTCCGGCGAGGCGTACGAGACGTGGGCGCGGATGATCAGGGCCCAGGGCGGTGACCCGGACGCGCCGCTGCCGGTGGGTCGGCACAAGCACGTCGTCACGGCCCCGTCGGAGGGCTACCTGGTCGCGCTGGACGCGTACGCGGTCGGTGTCGCCGCGTGGCGCCTGGGTGCCGGCCGGGCGCGCAAGGAGGACCCGGTGCAGGCCGGTGCGGGGATCGTGTGCCTGGCCAAGCCGGGCGACCGGGTGGCCGAGGGCGAGCCGTTGCTGGAGCTGTACACCGACACGCCCGACGCCGTGCCCGCCGCGCTGGAGTCGCTGTCGGGCGGCTACGCGATCGGCCCCACCACCCCACCGGTCACCCCACTGGTGATCGACACCATCCGCGGCTGAACCCCGGCGGCCCTCATCCCGGGGTGCCCCGCGCGACCGTGCGGCGGCAACGGTGGTGCCGGTGCAATGCGTTTGCATTACACTTGGATCGGTGTTCCGTGAGGTCAAGGACAGCAAGTGGTCGGCGGACCACATCGCACGGCACGGCGTGACCTTGAACGAGGTGAGGGAGGCGATCCTCCAACGTCCGTATTGGCAGGTCGAGGGCAAAGGCGACACAGTCCTGATCTACGGACGAATTCATGCAGGCCGGTACCTGTTCGTAGTCGCTGCCGACGACGACGGTGATGCGTTCATCGTGACCGCACGGGACATGACGCCCAGCGAGAGAAAGACCTTCCAGAGGAAGGCACGGTGATGACGATGGCGAAACGAGACGAGTCCCTTCCTCGGCCGGCCGAAGACCTCGAGGCGTTGGCCGATCACTACGGCACCCACGACACGTCGGCCGAGATGGAAGCCGGTGAGTGGGTCGATCCGCGTCCGATGCAGACCACGTCCCTCCGGTTGCCCGGCGACGTCGTCGACGCGCTCAAGGCACTCGCGCAGTCGCGCGGCATGCGCTACACGGCGTTGTTGCGGGAGATCGTCGAGCACGCGGTCAACGGCGTGCGCCTCACCGAGAGCGAGGAGTTCGCTCGGATCGACCAGCGGTTGGCGCGCATCGAGGCAGCCGTCGTGGAGCAGCCCGCCGGGCCACGTCCGGCGAGGAAGGCACCGACAGGCGCCGTGGTGGAGGCCTCCGCGCGGCACGGACGGATGCGGTGGAGGTCGGTATCGGCGCGAGGTTCGTCGGCGGGGACGACCTTCGGTTCGCGCCGGAGGACGAAGAGCTGACCGCACGGGAAAGGCCCGGCCCGCACGAAGCGGACCGGGCCTTTCGCGTGTCTCCGGACGGTCAGGCGCCTTCGGCGGTCAGGTCGTCGTCGTCCACGTTGCGGTTGTCGCTCGGCTTCGGCCCGTTCTTCCTGGTCCGCCGCTGCGGCCGGGGGAGGGCGGTCGGCGGCGGGGGCGGGGTGGGGGAGCCGCCGCCGAGGATCAGCTCCGCGAACGTCGCCATGGCCTCGTCCAGCTGGCCGCCGATGCGCAGCTCCGACTCCTGGTTGCTCCTGCGCACCAGGCCCGCCAGCGAGTCGGCGTCGGGCCGCGTCGACAGGGTGTCCTCGACCTTGGCGATGCCCTGCTCCACCACGCCGGACAGCTCACCGACGCGCGCGGCGAAGTCGTCCTCGACCGAGTCGAGCCGGGTGGCCATGGTGTCGAGGCGGGACGTGACCTGCTCCAAGCGCTGCGCCAGCGCCTCCAGCCGGTCCGTCGAGTCGATCTGGTCGCGGGTCTCGTCGAGCGCGGCGTGCAGCGCCTCGCGGGCCTCGTCGACCTTGCCCGTCAACGTGCTGCGGGTGTCCGCCAACGACGCCGCGAGCGAGTCGCGGGTCTCGGTGAGCGACGCGTGCAGCCCGTCCCGGGTGCTGTTGAGGTTGTCGCGGGTCTCGTCCAGCCTGCCGTGCAGGTTGTTGGTCGAGTCGGTGAACGACCGCTGCAGGGCCTCGCGGGTGCCGTCGAGGTGCTCGTGCACGCCCTCGTCCACCTCGTCGAGCCGACCGCGCAGCGCGACCTCCAGCGCCTCCATGCGCTCGCGCAGCGGCCCGGTCACCGCACCCGGCACCTGGTCGACCTTGCCGTCCTGCTTGTCCAGGTGGCCGTCGAGGTCGTCCAGCCGCTTGTGGATGTGGGAGAGCTTGTCCTCCAGGCCGTCCATCCGCCCGGCGACGCCCTCGAACCGGCCCGCCACCCCGTCGAGCCGACCGTCGAGCTGCGCGAACGGCTTGGCGAGCTTGTCGACCAGGCCCTCGACGGCCCGCCCGATGCTCTGCACCGCGTTGTCCTGCGCCTCCAACCTGGCCAGCGCCTCGTCCAGGCGCTCGGCCAGCACGCTGACCTCGGTCCGGTCGGGCAGCTCGGACAGGCGCTTGCGAACGGAACCCAGCGACTCGAGCGGGGACATCCGCGCGTGGATCTCGTCCAGTGCGTCGAAGATCTGCTGCTGTTCGCTCTCACGGATCTCCGCGGCGCGCGTGAGCATGTTGCGCATCCGATCGAAGGACATCGTGGAGTTGTTGTTCTCGTTCACGGCTCGGGTGCCTTCGTCCAGGGGAGGGGAGACCTCCGGGAGCCTAACCAGGTTGGGCCGGTGGGCAGTAGCGCCCCCCGACGGGGACCGCCTGGATCGGCCTTGCATGTACTCCGTTGGAGTGACGAACGCCGACCCTACCCCAGGGTAACGGCGAGCGCGTCTGTGACTGCTCCGCGTGAGCATCCGCCGTGTGAGTGACTAAAGTCGTGGTAGCGGTTGCGGAAAGTTCTGCATCACGAGTGCACAACGGCGAAAGAGGCACCCGGCCGAGTGGTTCTGGACACAGTCGGTGACGCCGGGGTGATTCTACCGGACCAAGATCATCCCTAGTGGGAACGACACGGCGTGTCACCGGTATACCGTGACGCCCATGTCGACCCCGCTTACCCAGGAGGCCCTTCGCAGCGCGCCGAAGGTGCTGCTGCACGACCACCTCGACGGTGGCCTCCGCCCCCAGACGGTGATCGAACTCGCCGAAGCCTGCGGCCACCGAGGGCTGCCCACCACCGACCCCGTCGCGCTGGGCGCGTGGTTCCGCGACAACGCCAACTCCGGCTCGCTGGTCCGCTACCTGGAGGGCTTCGCGCACACGTGCGGCGTCATGCAGGACGAGGCCGCGCTGGTGCGCGTCGCCTCCGAAGCCGTGCAGGACCTCGCGGCCGACGGGGTCGTGTACGCGGAGATCCGCTACGCCCCGGAGCTGTTCACCGAGGAGGGCCTGAGCCTGGAGCAGGCCGTCGAGGCCGTGCAGGAGGGCTTCCGCCAGGGCGAGGCCGCCTCCGGCAACCGCATCCGGACCGGCACGCTGCTGTGCGCGATGCGCCAGAACGACGGCTGGCAGCGCATCGCGGACCTGGTGGTCCGCTACCGGGAGGCGGGCGTGGTCGGCTTCGACATCGCGGGCCCCGAGGCCGGGTTCCCGCCCAGCAAGGAGCTGTCCGCGTTCGAGTACCTGCGGCAGCAGAACGCGCACTTCACCATCCACGCCGCCGAGGCGTCGGGCGCGGAGTCGGCGTGGGAGGCCGTGCAGCTCGCGGGCGCGGAGCGGCTGGGCCACGGCGTGCGGCTGGCCGAGGACATCAAGGGCGACGAGGTCGGGCAGCTGGCCGCGTACGTGCGCGACCGGCGCATCGCGCTGGAGATGTGCCCGACGTCGAACGTGCACACCGGCGCGGTGGCGTCGCTGGCCGAGCACCCGATCAAGCGGATGGCCGACCTCGGGTTCCGGGTCACCGTGAACACCGACAACCGCCTGATGAGCGACGTGTCGATGACCGGCGAGTTCGCCACCGTGGTCGAGCAGTTCGGCTTCGGCTGGGACGACCTGCGCAAGTTCACCGTCAACGCCGCCAAGGCCGCGTTCCTCACGCACGAGGAGCGCCGCGCCCTGATCCAGGACGTGATCGAGCCCGGGTACGCCGCACGGCCCGGCGCCCAGCACCACCGCGGCCACCAGCGGCACCGCGACGACCGTCACCTGCGACCCGACGAGCGACACCGACTGCCCGACCCACAGCACCACGAACGACCGGTCACGCCACAGCACGGCAGCGGTCAGTCCACCGCGGCGGGCGCAACGCGGGACCACGCGGTCGCGGCGGTGACGGCCAGGACGGTCCCCGCGATGCCCGCCACGGCGATCGCGGTGGTCGGGGACCCGGTCGCGGTAGCCAGCAGACCGCCCGCGGCCACCCCGACGCCCTGCGCGGCGACCAGGCCGCTGCGGGCGAAGCCCAACGCCTGCCCGCGCTGCTCGTCGGGGACGAGGCGGACGAACGTCGCGCCCGCCGTCACCTGGTAGGCGCTGAACACCCCGCTCAGCGCCAGCAGCGCCACCGCGCCGGCGAGGTTCGGCGCGAACAGGTACCCGACCAGCGGCAACGCGGTGGCCACGGCGAGCAGCCCGAGCAGCCGCACGCGCCGCGACGCGGGCAGGAAGCGCAGCAGCACGGTCCCCAGCACCATCCCGGCCGGGTCGGCGGCCAGCAGCACGCCCACACCGGCGGCGCCCGCCCCGACCTCCGCCGAGAACGGGTCGGCGTGGCCTACGCGGAGCAGGGTCAACACCGAGACCCCGCCCGGGCGGAGCGGCAGCGGCTCGGGCAGGGCCGGCCACC
>NZ_JBFAAX010000115.1:0-15497 GCF_040639995.1 Actinosynnema sp. NPDC023658
GCCGGTTCGGCGAGCGGCTACTTGTTCACGTCCCGCACCGCGCCCGTGGACGCGTCGGTGGCCATCCGGGCGTAGGCGCGCAGGGCCGCCGTCACCGGGCGCACCCGGTCCGCCGGCTGCCACGGCCGCTCCGACGCCTCCATCTTCGCCCGCCGCTCGGCCAGCACCGTCGGGTCCACCAGCAGCTCCAGCCGCCGCTCGTGGATGTCGATCAGGATCCGGTCGCCGTCCTGGACCAGGCCGATCGCGCCGCCGCCCGCCGCCTCCGGCGAGACGTGGCCGATGGACAGGCCCGACGTGCCGCCGGAGAACCGGCCGTCGGTGATCAACGCGCACTTCCGGCCCAGGCCCGCGCCCTTGAGGAACGCGGTCGGGTGCAGCATCTCCTGCATGCCCGGCCCGCCGGCGGGGCCCTCGTAGCGGACCACGAGGACGTCACCCGCCTGGATCTCCTTCTTCAGGATGGCCGAGACGGCCTCCTCCTGGGACTCGACCACCCGCGCCGGCCCCTCGAAGCGCCACAGCTCCTCGTCGATGCCCGCCGCCTTGATCACCGCGCCCCGCTCGGCCAGGTTGCCGTGCAGCACGGCCAGGCCGCCGTCCTTGGTGTAGGCGTGCTCGACGTCGCGGATGCAGCCGCCCGCCGCGTCCGTGTCCAGCTTCGACCACCGGTTCGACGTGGAGAACGCCTCCGTCGTGCGCACCCCGCCCGGGGCGGCGTGGAACAGCTCGACCGCCCGCTGCGACGGCGAGGCGGCGCGCACGTCCCACTCGCCCAGCCACGACGCGATGTCCGGGCTGTGCACGGTGTGCACGTCCTCGTTGAGCAGGCCGGCCCGCCACAGCTCGCCCAGCAGGGCCGGGATGCCGCCCGCCCGGTGGACGTCCTCCATGTGGTAGTCCGAGTTCGGCGACACCTTCGACAGGCACGGCACCCGCCGGCTCAGCGCGTCGACGTCGGCCAGCGTGAAGTCGACCTCGCCCTCCTGCGCGGCGGCGAGGATGTGCAGCACGGTGTTCGTGGAGCCGCCCATCGCCATGTCCAGCGCCATGGCGTTCTCGAACGCCTTGCGGTTCGCGATCGACCGCGGCAGCACCGACTCGTCGTCCTGCTCGTAGTACCGCTTGCACAGGTCCACGACGGTGCGGCCGGCCTCGCTGAACAGCTCGCGGCGCGCGGAGTGCGTGGCCAGCGTGGAACCGTTGCCGGGCAGCGCCAGGCCCAGCGCCTCGGTGAGGCAGTTCATCGAGTTCGCGGTGAACATGCCCGAGCACGAACCGCAGGTCGGGCACGCCGACCGCTCGACCTCGGCCAGCCCGGCCTCGTCGACGTCCGGCGAGGCGGACGCGGAGATCGCGGTGATCAGGTCGGTCGGCGCGACGGCGACGCCGTCCACCACGACCGCCTTGCCGGCCTCCATCGGCCCGCCGGAGACGAACACCACCGGGATGTTGAGCCGCATCGCCGCGTTGAGCATGCCCGGCGTGATCTTGTCGCAGTTGGAGATGCAGACGATCGCGTCGGCCTGGTGCGCGTTGACCATGTACTCGACCGAGTCCGCGATGATCTCCCGCGACGGCAGCGAGTACAGCATCCCGCTGTGCCCCATGGCGATGCCGTCGTCCACCGCGATCGTGTGGAACTCGCGCGGCACCCCGCCCGCCTCGCGGATCGCCTCGGCCACGATGTCCCCGAGGTCGCGCAGGTGCACGTGGCCGGGCACGAACTGCGTGTAGGAGTTGGCGATGGCCACGATCGGCTTGCCGAAATCGCTGTCGGTCATGCCCGTCGCGCGCCAGAGCGCGCGTGCTCCCGCGGCGTTGCGGCCGTGGGTGGTGGTGCGGGAACGGAGCGGTGGCACGGCTCCTCCAGAAGTCTTTGCCAAGCGGTACGCGAACGACGCGCGCGGGGTGGGGGCGCGGGAGGGGCGGAGCGGTGCCTCAGAGGTTACTCCGCCGCAACGCCCCGACGACCAGGACGGCGGCGAGCGCGAGCGTGATGACGTGCACGGCCGTGCACCACAGGCAGATCTTCCCGATCAGCAGGAACTCGGCGGCCACCAGGTACACGACGAACAGCACGCCGACGCCGACGGACACCAGCCTGACCCAGTGCAGGGCCTCGCTGCGCCACGCGAACGGCAGGCACGCCACCGTCATGAACGCGAAGAAGGCCAGGCCCAGCACCGCGACCGGGATGCCGAGCAGCTCGGACTGCTCGCTGCTGGTGACCGCGCCGCAGTCGACCACCTCGCCCTCGGCGCACAGCAGCGCGCCCGCGGTGAAGTGCGCGATCGTGAGGTAGGCCGAGACGGCCAGGCCCGCCAGAGCCAGCACCAGGCTGACGGCGGGCACCCGGCCGAGGGTCCGCGTGTTCGAACTCACTCCTGCGACTCTACGGACGGCGGCGTTGCGTCCTGGTCAGGCTCCGCGTCCTCCGCCGGGCCCGCCGCGGCGTTCGGGTCGGCCACACGACCGCCGCTGACCAGCGACAACGTCGGCAGGTGACCGGCGCGGACGGCGGGCAGCCGGACCAGTGAGTCGTCCCGCAGCACGGCCGACAACCACCCCTTCGGGGTGAGCTTGATCGCCTTCACGTCATCCCAACGGATGACACGCGTGCGGAACGTCGACCGCGCCACCAGCCGCTCACCGTCCACCGTGGTCCGGTTGCGCACCACCCACGCCGCGAAACCGGCCGGCAGCAGGTAGACGGCCTGGAGACCCGGTGCGCTCCAGGCGAACGGGGTCGCGGCGATCGCGGCGAGACCGGCGGCCAGCAGGGCGGGGGTGGGGACGCGGAACACGGCTTTCGGCACGTCCGGAGATGCTGCCACCCTCGTCCGAGCGGGTGACTCCGGCCCACGTCCGCGCAGGAAGGGTGCCCACGATCCGGGAGTGCCGTCCCGCACAGTTGACGCTCCGCACCCTTGACGGTTAACGTCAGGGCCATGCAGCGCAACCTCGTTCTCGTACTTCCCAGGCGCGTCGACGCCTAGGCATTCGAGCTTGCGTCGACGCGCGACCCTCGTACGACCCGTTCGGGTTGGCGAGGGTTTTTTCGTGCCCGGACCGTGCATTCTCCTTACCCACGAGGCAGACAGATGACCAGCGCAACCTCGCGACCGGCTCCCGGTGAGCCGCCGTCGCCCCGCCCTGGACCGCGGCCGAAACCGGCCCCGCCGACCGGCGCCCCCATCCGCGTGACGGGTGCCCAGTCCCTCGTCCGCTCGCTCGAGGCAGTGGGCTGCGAGGTGGTCTTCGGCATCCCCGGCGGCACGATCCTGCCTGCCTACGACCCCCTCCTCGACTCCACCAAGGTGCGCCACATCCTGGTCCGCCACGAACAGGGCGCGGGCCACGCCGCGACCGGGTACGCGCAGGCCACCGGCAAGGTCGGGGTCTGCATGGCGACCTCGGGCCCCGGCGCGACGAACCTGGTCACGCCCCTCGCGGACGCCAACATGGACTCCGTCCCCGTGGTCGCCATCACCGGCCAGCAGTCCCGGCCGCTGATCGGCACCGACGCGTTCCAGGAAGCCGACATCTGCGGCATCACGATGCCGATCACCAAGCACAACTTCCTCGTCACCGACGCCGCGGACATCCCGCGCGCCGTCGCCGAGGCGTTCCATCTGGCCTCCACGGGCCGACCCGGCCCCGTCCTGGTGGACATCCCCAAGGACGTGCTCCAGGAGATGACCTCCTTCTCCTGGCCGCCGGAGCTGCGCCTGCCCGGTTACCGGCCGACGACCCGGCCGCACGGCAAGCAGGTGCGCGAGGCCGCGAAGCTGATCGCCGCGGCCCGCCGCCCGGTGCTCTACGTCGGCGGCGGCGTGATCAAGGCCGAGGCGTCGCCCGAGCTGCTGGAGCTGGCCGAGTCCACCGGCATCCCGGTGGTGACCACGCTGATGGCGCGCGGCGCGTTCCCCGACTCCCACCCGCAGCACCTGGGCATGCCCGGCATGCACGGCTCGGTCTCGGCGGTCGCCGCGATGCAGAAGTCGGACCTGCTGATCGCCCTCGGCGCGCGGTTCGACGACCGGGTCACCGGCCAGCTGTCCTCGTTCGCGCCGGACGCGCAGGTCGTGCACGCCGACATCGACCCCGCGGAGATCTCCAAGAACCGCCGTGCGGACGTCCCGATCGTGGGCGACTGCAAGGAGATCATCAGCGAGCTGGTCGACGCGGTCCGCGCGGAGAAGGAGAACGCGGACCGCACCATCGACCTGACGCCCTGGTGGGACCAGCTCAACGCGCTGCGCGAGACGTTCCCGGTCGGCTACGACTGGCCCGAGGACGGCACGCTGTCCCCGCAGTACGTCATCGAGCGGATCGGCCTGCTGACCCCGGCGGACACCATCTTCACCGCGGGCGTCGGCCAGCACCAGATGTGGGCCGCGCAGTTCGTGAAGTACGAGTCGCCGCGCACGTGGATCAACTCCGGCGGCCTGGGCACCATGGGCTACGCGGTGCCCGCCGCGATGGGCGCGAAGGCCGGCGTGCCGGGCGTCCAGGTGTGGGCCATCGACGGCGACGGCTGCTTCCAGATGACCAACCAGGAGCTGGCCACCTGCGCCATCGAGGGCCTGCCGATCAAGGTCGCGGTCATCAACAACGGCAACCTGGGCATGGTCCGCCAGTGGCAGACGCTGTTCTACGGCGAGCGCTACTCCAGCACCGACCTGGGCACGCACAAGCACCGCATCCCCGACTTCAAGCTGCTCGCGGAGGCGATGGGCTGCGCCGGGCTGCGCGCCGAGTCCCGCGAGGAGGTCGACGCGGTCGTCCAGAAGGCCATGGAGATCAACGACCGGCCGGTCGTCATCGACTTCGTGGTCGGCAAGGACGCCCAGGTGTGGCCCATGGTGGCCGCCGGCACCGGCAACAGCGAGATCATGGCCGCGCGTGGCATCCGCCCGCTGTTCGACGAGGACGAATGACATGACTAGGCACACCCTGAGCGTTCTGGTCGAGGACAAGCCCGGTGTCCTCGCACGGGTCGCGGGCCTGTTCTCCCGGCGCGGCTTCAACATCGAGTCGCTCGCCGTCGGCCGCACCGAGCACCCGGACATCTCCCGGATGACCATCGTGGTGTCGGTCGAGGAGCTGCCGCTGGAGCAGGTGACCAAGCAGCTCAACAAGCTCATCAACGTCATCAAGATCGTCGAGCTGGAGCCCGCCGCGTCCGTGCAGCGGCAGCTCCTCCTCGTCAAGGTGCGCGCCGACGCCACGGTGCGCAGCCAGGTCCTCGAGACGGTGCAGCTCTTCCGCGCGAAGGTCGTCGACGTCTCCCCGGAGGCGGTCACCGTCGAGGCCACCGGCACGTCTGAGAAGCTCGACGCGCTGCTGCGGATGCTGGAGCCCTACGGGCTCCGCGAGATCGTCCAGTCCGGCATGGTCGCCATCGGCCGTGGCGCCCGCTCCATCACCGCGACCGCGGTGCGCTGATTTTCCAGTTCCGAGGAAGGAAGTACCACCAGTGAGCGTCGAGATCTTCTACGACGACGATGCCGACCTGAGCATCATCCAGGGGCGCAAGGTCGCGGTCATCGGCTACGGCAGCCAGGGCCACGCGCACGCGCTGAGCCTGCGCGACTCGGGCGTCGACGTCCGGATCGGCCTCCCCGAGGGCTCCAAGTCCCGCGCCAAGGCGGAGGAGGAGGGCCTGCCCGTCGGCACGCCCGCCGAGGTCTCCGCCGAGGCCGACCTGATCATGATCCTGGCGCCGGACACCGCGCAGCGGCACATCTACGCCAACGACATCGCGCCGAACCTCAAGGACGGCGACGCGGTCTTCTTCGGCCACGGCTTCAACATCCGCTACGGCCTGATCACCGTGCCGTCCAACGTGGACGTCGCCATGGTCGCGCCGAAGGGCCCCGGCCACCTCGTGCGCCGCCAGTTCGTCGACGGCAAGGGCGTCCCCGCGCTCATCGCGGTCGAGCAGGACGCCTCCGGCAACGCGCAGGCGCTGGCGCTGTCCTACGCCAAGGGCATCGGCGGCACGCGCGCGGGCGTCATCAAGACGACGTTCAAGGAGGAGACCGAGACCGACCTGTTCGGTGAGCAGGCGGTGCTCTGCGGTGGCGCGTCCGCGCTGGTGCAGGCCGGTTTCGAGGTGCTGACCGAGGCCGGTTACGCGCCCGAGGTCGCCTACTTCGAGTGCCTGCACGAGCTGAAGCTCATCGTGGACCTCATGTACGAGGGCGGCATCGCCCGCATGCGCTACTCGATCTCCGACACCGCCGAGTACGGCGACCTCACCCGCGGTCCGCGCGTGGTGACGCCGGGCGTCAAGGAGGAGATGCGCAAGATCCTGGGCGAGATCCAGGACGGCACGTTCGCCACCGAGTGGGTCAACGAGGACGACGCCGGCCGCGGCAACTACAAGAAGTTGCAGCAGGAGGGCGAGCAGCACCCGATCGAGGAGGTCGGCAAGAAGCTGCGCGGCCTCATGTCCTGGGTCGACCGCCCCATCACCGAAACGGCGTAAGATCAGCGGTTTTTTCACCGGGGCCCGCGGTTTCGACCGCGGGCCCCGGTATACCTAGGCCCCATGACCGACAGCGCGCCCATCTACGACGACAAGGCCCACGTCCGGGGCAACCTCGACCTCGGCGGTGCCGAGTGGATCCGCAGCGACGAGGGCGCGGAGGAGGAAGAGGAGCACGTCGAGATCGCGTTCGTCGAGCACACCGACGGCGTGACGTACACGGCGATGCGGAACTCCGCCCACCCCGAGGGCCCGGTGCTGGTCTTCACCCCGGCCGAGTGGGAGGCGTTCATCCTCGGCGTGAAGGACGGCGAGTTCGACGAGCCCTGGTGACCCGGGCGGTATCGATTCCCGCGCGGCGGGTGGGTGTCAGCGCGCGAGCGCGGCCACCGTGAACTCCTCCGGGTACGGCGAGCGCGCCACGGCCTGCTCCGCGGTGAGCGTCCCGGCGGCCACCTCCCGGCACAGCGCGGCGACCGCCGCCAGCTCCGCGCGCTGGTCCCGGACGAAGTCGCGGTCCACCGGATCACCGTGGCCGGGCAAGACGACCGGGGCGTCCAGCGCGAGGACGCCGTCCAGCGCGGCCGGCCGGCCCTGCGGGAAGGCGTCACCGAACTGCGGCGGCGCACCGTGCTCCACCAGGTCGCCCGCGAACACCGCGCCCGCGTCCGGGACGTGCACGACGAGGTCGTGGTCGGAGTGCGCGGGCCCGAAGTGCCGCAGCTCCACGCGGCGACCACCGAGGTCCAGCTCCGCGCGGTCGTCGACCAGGTGGTCGGGCAGGACCAGGCGCACGGCCGCGATGCGGTCCCCGACCTCCACCTCACCGCGTTCCCGGTAGTTCCGCGCCCACCGCTCGCGCTGCTGCTCCCCGGTGGCCACCAGGTCGGCGTGGCAGCGCCGGTGCGCCCACACCGCGCAGGGCGCGAAGACCTCCGTGCCGAAGCTGTGGTCGAAGTGGGAGTGGGTCAGCACCACCTGCCACGGCAGCGGCGTCACCGCGCGCACGGCGGCGGCGAGCTCCGCGCCCTGCCCGGCGTCCCCTCCCGTGTCCACGACCAGGCACGACTCGCCGCCCACCACGAGCCCGACCGACAGGTCCAACTCCTCGTACCGCCGCACCAGCACGCCGTCCGCGGCCTCGATCCACTGTCCCATGCCCGGACCCGACCAGACCGTCGCGGACCGTCCAACCGGATCGGGCCACGGGTCTCCCGCCCACCGCTCGTTATGCTGCCGCGACGTCGATCGGCGGCGTGCGGACGGCGGCGTGCGGGCGGGGGTGCGGGAACGTGAAGGTGGTCGGCGTCGCGATGGTGCGCGACGAGGACGACGTCATCGCGACGACCCTCGGTCACCACCTGTCCATCGGCGTCGACGAGGTGCTGGTCGTGGACAACGGTTCGTCCGACGGGACCGGGCGGATCCTGCGCAGCATGAGCCGGAGCACCGGCCGCGTCCACTGGACCCGTGACGACGGCGAGTACCGGCAGTCCGAGGTGACCACGGCGCTGGCCCGCGAGGCCGTGGACCGCGGCGCGGACTGGATCGTGGTGCTCGACGCCGACGAGTTCTGGCACGCCGACGGCGACCTGCGCACGCGGCTGGCCGCGTGCCGGGCGGACGTCCTGCGGTGCCCCGTCGTGAACTTCGTCCAGGAGCGCGGGCGCCGGCGCAACGCGAGCCAGGGCCTGCTCCGCATGAACCACCGCGTCGAGCGCGCCGTCGGGCCGGTGGACCGGACCATGGAGCTGGTCACCTCGTCGCGGATCGGCTTCATCGAGATGCTGTACCCGCCCAAGTGCATCTCGCGCGCGGTGCCCACGATCGAGGTCCACCCGGGCAACCACGGCGTGTCCGGGCTGGACGGCCCGCAGGAGACGGTCGAGGACATCGCCTGCCTGCACGCGCCGCTGCGCAGCCGGGCCGACCTGGAGCGCAAGGCCGAGCAGGGCGTGCGGGTGGCGCGGAGCCCGGCGTTCCGCCCCGACCAGGGCTGGCACGTGCGCCGGTGGCGGGACCTGGCCGTCGACGGCGACCTCGACGCCGAGTGGGCGGCGAACAGCTACGACGGCGCGGGCAACCTCGACGTGTACGGCGTGACCAGGCCCCTGGTCCGCGACGAGCGCCTGGCGGACATCGCCCGCAGGGTCGGCGTCTGACCCCCCGACCTCCCGCGTGTCCTACCTCCGGAACACCCGTGTCCTACGTCCGCGTAGGCCGAGTTGAACGCTCAGGTCGGCGCCGCGGGTCCAAGTAGGACGCGCGTACCGTGTTCCACCAGGTGAAACGCGGCACCCGGGTGTCAACCACCCGGTGGGCGCTGACTATGCTCGTTAACAACCCGGACACATTGCCGTGGCCGGCCGGCGCGGGTGACGACCTGCTCGACGGCCCCGCGCTCCCCACCCGTTCACACCACCGGGAGCGACGTCCGTGACCAAGCCCGTTGTCCTCATCGCCGAGAAGCTCGCACCGTCCGTTCTCGACGTCTTCGGTGATGGCATCGAGGTGCGCCACGTCGACGGCACCGACCGTCCCGCGCTGCTCGAAGCCGTTGCCGACGCCGATGCCCTCCTGGTCCGCTCCGCCACCAAGGTCGACGCCGAGGTCTTCAAGGCCACGACGAAGCTGAAGGTCGTCGCCCGCGCGGGCGTCGGGCTGGACAACGTCGAGGTGCCCGCCGCCACCGAGCGCGGCGTGATGGTCGTCAACGCGCCCACCTCGAACATCGTCAGCGCCGCGGAGCACGCGGTCGCGCTGCTGCTCGCCACGGCCCGCCAGATCCCGGCCGCGCACGCCACGCTGCAGGACCACCAGTGGAAGCGCAGCAAGTTCAACGGCGTCGAGGTGCAGGGCAAGACGGTCGGCGTGGTCGGCCTGGGCAAGATCGGCCAGCTGTTCGCCGCGCGCATCGCCGCCTTCGGCACCGAGCTGATCGCCTACGACCCGTACGTCAGCGCCGCCCGCGCCGCGCAGCTCGGCATCGAGCTGGTGAGCCTGGAGGAGCTGCTGGAGCGCGCCGACTTCATCTCCATCCACCTGCCGAAGACCCCGGAGACCAAGGGCCTGATCGGTGCCGAGCAGCTGGCCAAGGCCAAGCGCGGCGTGATCATCGTCAACGCCGCCCGCGGCGGTCTGGTGGACGAGGAGGCGCTGGCCGAGGCCGTGAAGGAGGGTCAGGTCGGCGGCGCGGGCATCGACGTGTTCTCCACCGAGCCCACCACCGAGAGCCCGCTGTTCGGCTTGCCGAACGTCGTCGTCACCCCGCACCTGGGCGCGTCGACCACCGAGGCGCAGGACCGGGCGGGCACGGACGTGGCCAAGTCGGTGCTGCTCGCGCTGGCCGGCGACTTCGTGCCGGACGCGGTGAACGTGCAGGGCGGCGGCGTGGTCGGCGAGGAGGTCCGCCCGTACCTGCCGCTGGTGCAGAAGCTGGGCACGGTGGTCGCGGCGCTGAGCGCCAAGGCGCCGACGAGCGTCACCGTCGAGGTGCGCGGCGAGCTGTCCAACGAGGACGTCGCGGTGCTGCCGCTGGCCGCGCTGCGCGGCGTGTTCTCCAGCGTGGTCGAGGAGCAGGTCACCTTCGTCAACGCGCCGGCGCTGGCGAACTCGCTCGGCGTGAGCGTGGACCTGGCCAAGGAGCCGGAGAGCGCCAACCACCGCAGCCTGGTGACGGTGCGCGCGGTGCAGGCCGACGGCGCGGTCATCACGGTGTCCGGCACGCTCACGGGCCTGGACCAGGTGGAGAAGCTGGTCGGCATCAACGGCCGGAGCTTCGACCTGCGCGCCGAGGGCAACGTGCTGCTGCTGGAGTACCCGGACCGGCCGGGCGTCATGGGCACCGTCGGCACCCTGCTCGGTGAGGCGGGCGTGAACGTCGAGGCGGCCCAGATCAGCCAGACCAAGGACGGCGCGGACGCGTTCATGCTGCTGCGCGTCGACCGCCCGGTGGACACCGCCGTGCTCGACCCGATCGGCGCTTCCGTCGGTGCGCGCACGGTGCGCTCGGTCAACTTCGACTGACCGAAGCGTCGCTGTAACGGAGTAATGCCGCCGAGACCTGTCGGTGTATATCGCTGCAGGTCTCGGCGGTGTCACAGTTAACCGTTAGTCGTCAAAACTGTGGTTGCCATCACTCCTTCGGGCTAACTGATCAGCTCGATCGAACGATTAGGTTCCTCCCACGAGGTTGACCCGGTGCCGTAGAGGGCACGGCACCACGCGGGCAGTTCCCCTCACTGGATGCCGCTGCCCGCCCGGTCGAATCCGACCTCGCTTGGGGCACGTTGTGAGCCGATCTCGCGTTGTCGCCAGATCTGCCGTACCGGTGCTGGCCGCGATACTCGTCGCCGGTTCCACCGCCGGTACCGCGCTGGCCGCGGAAGATCCACTGGCACCGTCCGTCGCCAACGCGCACGGGCTGGATGCGGGCAAGTTGCAGATGAAGGTGTCCGGCCGGCTGTCCGCCGCCCAGGGCAGGGTCACCGCGTTCGTGGAGCTGGAGGCCAAGCCGGCCGTCGACGCGTTCGCCGAGAAGACCGACCAGGGCGCGAGCAAGCAGCAGGCGAAGGACGCCGCCAAGGCGACCAGGAACGACACCGGCCGGGTCACCGACCAGGTCGTCACCGCCCTGAGGGGCAAGGACTCGGGCACCAAGGAGCTGTACCGGACCGCCAACGGCGTGCCCGGCGTGGTGGTCCAGGCCGACGCGACCAAGGTCCGCGAGCTGGCCCAGCGCGCGGACGTCAAGTCCGTCCGCACGGTCGTGCCGAAGGCCCGCCAGAACTCCAGCGCCGTGCAGCTGACCAACACGCTCAAGGAGTGGCAGCAGTACGGCAAGCTCGGTGACGACACCCGCATCGGCATCATCGACACGGGCATCGACTACACCCACAGCGACTTCGCGGGGCCCGGCACCATCGCGGCGTTCGAGGCGATCGACGAGACCAAGGTCGACCCCTCGTACTTCCCGACCCCCAAGGTCGTCGGCGGCTACGACTTCGTCGGCAACGCCTACGACGGCGAGAGCGACGACCCGGCGGTCAACACCCCGAAGCCGGACCCGAACCCGCTCGACTGCAACGGCCACGGCTCGCACGTCGCCGGCACCGCGGCGGGCTTCGGCGTCAACGCCGACGGCAGCACCTTCAAGGGCGACTACACCAAGCTCACCCCCGAGGCGCTGAACGCGATGCGCATCGGCCCCGGCACCGCGCCGAAGGCCCTGCTGTACGCGCTCAAGGTGTTCGGCTGCGAGGGCTCGACCAACGTCACCGCGCAGGCCCTGGACTGGGCGCTCGACCCCGACGGCGACGGCGACTTCTCCGACCACCTCGACGTGGTCAACCTGTCGCTCGGCTCCGACTACGGCGCACCGGACGACCCGGACAGCCTGTTCGTGCGCAAGCTCAACGCCTCCGGCGTGGTCACCGTGTTCTCCGCGGGCAACGGCGGCGACCTGTACGACATCGGCGGCTCGCCGGGCAGCACCCCCGAGTCGCTGACCGTGGCCAGCACCCGTGACGCGTACGTGCTGCGCGACGCGGTCGAGGTGACCGCCCCGGCCGGTGCGGCGGGCCGCAAGCCCGGCCAGTACAGCGTGGCGTTCAACTACGAGGGCGCGGACGTCACCGCTCCGGTCGTGGCGATGAGCGACGCGGCGAACAAGGACGGCTGCCTGCCGTTCTCGGCCGCGGACAAGGCCGCCGTCGCGGGCAAGATGGTGTGGCTGGAGTGGGACGACAACGACGCCACGCGTCGCTGCGGCTCGGTCGGCCGGACCAACAACGCCACCGCCGCCGGTGCCGTCGGCGCCGTGTTCACCTCGAACCTGGAGCACTTCAACGCGGGCATCTCCGGCAACGCGTCGATCCCGGTGTTCCAGTTCACCGGCTCGGCCACTGCGGCGCTGCGCCCGGTGCTGGCCTCGGGCGCGCTGGTCGTGCGCCAGGCGGGCGTGCTGCGCACCTCGTTGCCGACCTACGACCCGTCGATCACCGACACCCCGAGCTCGTTCACCTCGCGCGGCGTGCGCGGCCCGGTCGTGAAGCCGGACGTCGCCGCACCCGGTGACACCATCGCCTCCGTGCTGGTGGGCTCGGGCAACAAGACGATGGTCAACTCGGGCACCTCGATGGCCGCTCCGCACGTCACGGGCATCACGGCGCTGGTGCGCCAGGCCCACCCGGACTGGACGCCGGAAGAGGTCAAGGCCGCGATCATGAACACCGCGGGCCACGACGTGAAGGCCGACGGCAAGACCTACGCGCCCAACCGCGTGGGCGCCGGCCGCATCGACGGCGCGGCCGCGGTGGAGAACCAGGTGCTCGCCTACGTGCAGGACGACCCGGGCGCGGTGTCCGCGTCCTTCGGCACGGTCGAGGTGGCCGGCCCGCTCACCCGCACCAAGACCATCAAGGTGGTCAACAAGTCGACCAAGTGGGTGGACTACACCGTCGGCTACGAGGCGCTGACCGAGATCCCGGGCGTGCGCTACGAGCTGTCGACCACCAGCGTGCGGCTCAGCCCGCGCGGCATCGCGCGGATCACCGTCTCGCTGAAGATCGACGACCCGACCGCGCTGCGCAAGACGGTCGACCCGACGGTCGAGCTGAACCACCTCGACGTGCCGCGCCAGTACCTGGCCGACGCGTCGGGCCGGGTCCTGCTGACCCCGAAGAGCGGCTCCTCGGTCGGGCTGCGGGTGCCGGTGTACTCGGCGCCGAAGCCGGTGTCGGACATCAACGTGCCCAACAACATCCGGGTGTCGAGCTCGGGCCAGGGCGTGCTGAACCTGACCGGCCGCGGCGTCAACCAGGGCGGTTACCAGTCGCTGGTGAGCGCGTTGGAGCTGCAGGCGTCCTCGCCGAGGCTGCCGGAGTGCCGCCGCAACGTCACGTCCGACTGCGTGCTGAACGAGACCGCCAAGGGCGGCGACCTGCGTTACGTCGGCGTCACGTCGACCGCGCCGCTGGCCAAGGCCCAGGGCTCGCCGGAGGACGCGGTGCTCGCGTTCGGCCTCGCGACCTGGGGCAACTGGTACAACCTGGGCAGCAACACCGTCCCGTTCGTGGACATCGACACCAACGGTGACGGCACGTTCGACTACGAGGTCTACGCGACCAAGCTCACCGACACCGACCTGCTGGTCGCGTCGACGGTAGACCTGGCCACGGGCACCACGGTCGACATCCAGGGCGTCAACGGCCAGTTCGGTGACGTCGACACGAACGTGTTCGACACGAACGTGGTGGTCCTGCCGGTGCTGCTGACGGCGCTGGGCATCGACCCGTCGGCGGACACCTCGCGGATCGGCTACCAGGTCGGCGTGTCCGGGTTCTACGTCGCGCCGGGCTCGTCGGACGGCCTGATCGACTCGATCCCGAACGCGCTGTCGTTCGACCCGCTCAAGCCGGGCCTGTGGGTGCAGGGCGGCGGCGACGCCGCGCTGTCCTACCTGTCCCGCCCGGGCACCGCGCTGGTCGTCAACCGCGACGCCGAGTCGCTCGCGGCCGACGGCGCGGACAGCCTGCTGGTCCTGCACCACCACAACGCCTCGGGTGACCGGGCGGACGTGGTGAAGGTGAAGGGGCGGCTGACCGCCCGCGCCGCGGACTGATCGTCGTGCACCGCTCTGGCCGGTCGGGGACTGCCCCGGCCGGCCAGAGCCGTTTACGCACATCGGGTGACGACCGAACGGGGGCACTGAACCGTTCGGGTGTCCCGCAGTCCGGGAGATATGGCCACGGAGGGGTGTTCCGAGTGCGGTTTCACCGCTTCGGACCGGTAGCCTTTCGCAATGGAAACTAGTCCCGCGCAGTGGGACTGATACCTGGGAGGTGTGTGGATGCGGCTCGCAGTGATCCCAGGAGACGGGATCGGGCCCGAGGTCGTCGCCGAGGCCCTGAAGGTGCTCGGTGAGGTCGTTCCGGCGGCTGAGATCACCCGCTATGACCTCGGCGCGGCGCGCTGGCACGCCACAGGTGAGTTGCTGCCGGAGTCCGTGCTCGGTGAGCTCCGCCAGCACGACGCGATCCTGCTGGGCGCGGTGGGCGACCCATCGGTGCCGAGCGGGATCCTGGAGCGCGGCCTGCTGCTGCGGCTCAGGTTCGAGCTCGACCACCACGTGAACCTGCGCCCGGCGCGGCTCTACCCGGGCGTGCGCAGCCCGATCGCGGACCCGCCGGAGATCGACATGGTGGTGGTGCGCGAGGGCACGGAGGGCCTGTACGCCGGCAACGGCGGCCTCCTGCGCAAGGACACGCCGCACGAGATCGCCACCGAGGTGTCGATCAACACCTCGTTCGGCGTGGAGCGGGTGGTGCGCGACGCGTTCGCCCGTGCCGCCAACCGGCCGCGCAAGCACCTCACGCTGGTGCACAAGACCAACGTGCTCACGCACGCCGGGTCGTTGTGGTCGCGCGTGGTGGAGGAGGTGTCGTTGCAGCACCCCGACGTGACGGTGGCCTACCAGCACGTGGACGCGGCGACGATCCACCTGGTGACCGACCCGGGCCGGTACGACGTGATCGTGACCGACAACCTGTTCGGCGACATCCTGACCGACCTGGCGGCGGCCGTGACCGGCGGCATCGGGCTGGCGGCGTCGGGCAACCTCGACGTGACGCGGCGCAACCCGAGCATGTTCGAGCCGGTGCACGGCAGCGCGCCGGACATCGCGGGCCAGGGCATCGCGGACCCGACGGCCGCCGTGCTGTCGGTGGCGTTGATGCTCGACCACCTGGGCGAGTCGGAGTCGGCGCGGCGGATCGAGGCGTCGGTGGCGTTCGACCTGGCCACCCGCGACCACTCGTCGCCGGGCGCGACCTACGCGGTAGGCGACCGCCTGGCCGCTCTCGTGTCGTCGAACGTCAGGACGGCCTGACACGCGTGTCCTACGTCCGGAACGCGCGTGTCCTACCTCCAGGACGCGTGAGTCCTACGTTCGGAACGCGTGAGTCCTACGTCCAGGACACCTGAGTTCAACGCTCAGCGCACG
>NZ_JBFAAX010000116.1:0-15495 GCF_040639995.1 Actinosynnema sp. NPDC023658
GGGCCCGAATGCCCAAACCCCCCTGAGGGGAGGGGGGGCACTACGCGGTGCGGGTGGGCGCCCCCGCCGGAACGTAGCCACCGCGTCGGAGCACGAACAAGGGCGTCCACGTGCTGGGCCACCGGGTCAGGTGGTTGACAAACCGGTGGTGTCACTCGATCCGATGAATGTCCGGTCCATTGAGGAGTGTCGTGGACCGACGTTTCAGGCCCTGCCGCCCCAGGAGGCGAGGACTCTGCCGAGCGCCGCCCGTTCGGCGTGGTCGGGGGTGGTGTCGAGGCGGGCGTGGACGGCGGGCAGGAGCGCGTCGGCGTGGTGGCGCATCGCGATGAGGACTTGGTCGAGCGGCGGCAGCGACCACGGTCGGACCTTCGGTCGGGTGGTCAGGCCGAGCCGGGCCCCGCCCAACCGCTGCCGCAACGGTTCCACCGCTCGTGCGTCACCCAGGAGTGCGAGGGCGGCGAGGGCCGCGTCGGCGGCGGGCAGGTAGACGTCCCGCGCGGCCAGGGCGAGGTCGTCCGCGAAGGGAGCAAGACCGTCAACGGGGAGGGGCGGGTTGGCGGCGGGCGGGACTGGCCGATCAGCGGGTGGCGGCGGGCTGCCGGCCGGAGGGGTCGGGCTGGCGGCGGAGAGGAGAGCGGGACTGTCGGCGGGCGAGAGCGGTCCGACGGAGGGTGAAACCGGGCCGGCGGCGGGCGAGGCGGGGTCGGTGGAGGGTGAGGCGGGGCCGGCGGCGGGGGCGTTCGCGGGTGGTGGTGATGAGGTGTGGGCTGAGGCGAGCAGGGTGGCGGCCAGGCGGCGGTTCTCCGGTTCGTCGTCCGGCAGGCGGTCCGCGATCAGGGGGAGCAGGGTCTGGTCCAGCAGCTGGGCGGACGCCCACAGGGCACCGGCCCGGACGTCCGGATCCGGGTGGTCCAGGAGTTCGGCCACGAGGGTCCGGCGGGTCGTGCGGTCGTCGCGCAGCTCGCGGTTGACCCACCACACGACGGCCGCCGCGCTCTGGTTGCCGACGAACCACGTGTCCGCCCACCCCGCCAGATCCGCGAACCCCGGCAGCAGGGACCGCACGTCGGGCGTGACGCCCAGCCTCCGCAGGCCCACCGCCGCAGCCAGGTGGACGGTCCGGTCCGCGAGCAGGCCGGTCAACCAGTCGCGTGCGGCCGGGTCGGCGTGGTGGGCGGTGGCGACCACCAGGCCCAGCCGCGCGGCCCGGTCGGGTTCCGCGGCGAACCGGTCGCGCAGGTGCGGCCACACGTCGTGCCCCAGTGCCTGCGCCAACGGGAAGGTGACGACTCGCCGGACTTCCACGTCCGGGTCCATGAGCAGGCGCAGCAGGCGCGGGACGGCCGCCGCCCACGCCCGCGGCCAGTCCTCGTGCACCGCGTGCGGTTCGGCGGTGGCGGCGGCGTGCGCGAGGTCACCGATGGTGTCGACGACGGCCGGGCGGACGGTGACGGCCGGGTCCTCGGCCAGGTCGAGCAGGTGCGGGAGGAGGGCGGGCGCGGCGGAGTAGACGGCGTCGCCGTTGTGGTAGACGTTGGCGTTCAGCTCACCGATCGCGGCCGGTGCGGTCACGGGATCGCGGACCTGCGCCACCAGGCCGGGCACGTCGGTCGCCGGGCCGTAGGCGTGTTCCAGCCGGTCCCACACCTCTGCCACGTTCCCCGTATCCCGCACGCCCGGCACCCTAGACGGTCAGGCGGTCGGAGGCGGACGCCGCCGAGCGGCCCAGCGGGTTACGGCCGGGATGGGGTACGGCGGGGATTGAATGCGGCGGCGGGCGTTACGGCTCGGGGAACATCCGGGCCATCCCCGGTGGTGGGGCGAACGGACGCCAGCGGTTCCGGCGTTGGGACAGGCGGTCGGCTATCAGCCACAGCACGGACGCGTTGTAGCCGTAGCCCAGGTGGCTGGAGGCGACCGCCACGTTCTCCGACCGCACGCCCGTCGCGGAGATGCACGTCTGCCACGCGACGATGCCGTCCGACTTCGAGTACACCGACGTCGACGGGACCGGGAACGGCGGCCTGGTGTGCTCCGGCGGCGGCATGACCGCGCCCGGGACGTAGAACCTCGCCAGCAGCTGGTACACCGGGTTCACCCTGGTCTGCCGCAGGTCGGTCATCGCGTACGGGCTGCCGAGGGTGATCACCTGGCGCACCATGCCCGGGAACTCCCGCGCCAGCTCACGGCCGAAGATCCCGCCCAGCGACCACCCGACGATGCTGACCTTGCCGCCGACGGCCAGCTCCCGCAGCAGCTCGCGCATCCCGCTCACGACACCGACCGACGGCCCGATGTTGCGCCCCAGGCCCCACCCCCGCACGTCGTACCCCAGTCCGGTGAGGAACTTGCGCAGCATCGCGGTCGACCCGTCGGTCGCGCCCAGGCCCGGCAGCACGAGCACGGTGTGCCCGTCGCCGCTCGGTGCGCCGCGCAGCAGGGAACGGCTCGCGGCGAACTGGCCGATGCCGACGGCGGTCCGGGTGGGCTCGGTGAGGTACCAGAGCAGACCGGGCGCGGAACCCGGCACGGTCACCGGCTCCGCGGGCAGGTCAGCGTGGTCCGGTGGGATGTCCGACAGTGCCGACATGGCCCCTCCCCCGCTCCGCGTCGAGCGCGACCCCAGGTAACCATGATGTTTCGTAGCGGTGGATTGCGCCAGTACGGGCGAGTCTCGATTCGTGCGCTGTCGTGGCTTGGACCTCCCTGGTCGCTGGACCGGCCGGACGACGCGGGCCTACGGTCGGTCGATGGACCGGATGAGCGCGATGGACGCGGGCTTCTTCTTCATCGAGGACGAGAACGTGCCCATGCACGTCGGGTCGGTCCTGGTCTTCGAAGGTCCGGCACCGTCGTACGGCGACGTGGTCCGGCTCTTCGCGGCCAAGCTGGGCAGCGTGCCGCGCTACCGGCAACGGGTGAAGGCGCTCCCGCTGCACGTCGGCCGCCCGGTGTGGGTGGACGACGAGCACTTCCAGATCCTGTACCACGTCCGGCACACCGCCGTGCCGGCACCGGGCGCGGACGACCAGGTCCGCAACCTCGCCGGACGCCTCTTCGCCCAACGCCTCGACCTCGCCAAACCGCTGTGGGAGGTCTGGTTGGTCGAAGGCCTGGAGGGTGGTCGGTGGGCGATCATCTCCAAGGTCCACCACTGCCTGATCGACGGCATCGCGGGCACCGATCTCATGCAGGTGCTGCTGGACTGGCGCGAGGACGCCCCCCTTCCCGAGCCAGTGCGGTGGGAACCCACCGCCGGCCCGTCGACCCTGGACCTCGTCGCGGACGGCGTGCGCGACGCGGTGCTGACGCCGATCACGCACCTGGCCAAGTTCCCGGCGCTGGCACGGCGGTTGCGCAGCGGCTCGGAGGTGGCGGACTTCGGCCGGGCCCTGCTGGGCAGCCTGCCGACGACCGCCCGGCGACTCGCGGCGGGCACCCCGAAGTCCTTGAACGGGCCGATCGGACCGCACCGGAGGTGGGAGTGGGCCAAGGCCGACCTCGCCGAGATCAAGACCATCCGCAAGGTCACCGGCGGCACGGTGAACGACGTCATCCTCGCGGCGGTGACGCGCGGGTTCCGCGACCTGCTCGCCAAGCGCGACGACCTGGCCGACGGTCAGGTGGTGCGCAGCATGGTGCCGGTGTCGATGCGGTCGTCCGCCGAACGCGGCGTGCTGAACAACCGGGTGAGTGCGGTCCTGGTGAACCTCCCTGTCAGTGAGCCGGACCCGTTGGCCCGACTGGCCTCGATCCGGGAACAGATGGACGACCTCAAGAGCAGCCGCCAGGCAGCGGGCGCGGACGTGCTCACCAACCTGTCGAACTTCGCCGCACCCACCCTGCTGGCGCTCGGTTCGCGCACCGCCATGCGCTTCCCGCAGCAGCTGTTGCAGACCGTCACGACGAACGTCCCCGGCCCCCGCATCCCGTTGTTCATGCTCGGCAGGCGGCTGTCCGAGATCTACCCGTACGTGCCGATCGCCAGCACAATCCGGATCAGCGTCGGCATCTTCTCCTACCTCGACCGGATCACCTTCGGCATCAACGCGGACTTCGACGGCGTGCCGGACGTCCCGGTGCTCGCGGACGGCATCCGCGCGGGGTTCGACGAACTGGTCACCGCGACCGCGAGCTGAGCTGGTCGGCCGCCACCGCGCCCGCCAGCTCGACCGCCTCCGCCGCCGCCTCGCTGATCTTGGTCAACGCACGGGGATCGACGTACAGCTCCACGTCCTGCCCGATCTTGAACACCACCGCACCTCCTCCCGGCTCGACCTCGTAGTTGATCCACACGTCACTCGGCACCTGCGCCCACAGGTGAACCTGCGCCCGACCCATTTCCGCCTCCACGACTCGGCCCCTGCTAAGATCGTGCCGAGGAAGGGTAATATTAGCAAGTGGCACAACCTGATCGGGTGAATCTCATGGCCATGTCACCGTCCGTAGCAGGCTGGGAACTCGGACTCCGCCTGCGGGAACGTCGTGAGCTGATGGACATCACGGCCGTGTCGGCCGGCAAGGCGATCGACACCAGCCAGTCGTACATCTCGGGCGTCGAGAACGGGAAGCTCAAGATCAACGCCCGCAAGCTCGCCGAACTCGCCGCCGTCCTGGACTTCGACCAGGACGAGCTCGACGAGCTGGAACAGCTCCGCGAGGCGGCGGGCAAGCGCGCCTGGTGGAGCCCCTACTCCGCCATGTTCAGCAGCGATGTGCTGCGCTACTTCGGCTTCGAGCACGGTGCCGAGGGCATCCGCGCCTACAACGCGGGGCTCATCAGCGGATTGCTCCAGACGCAGGAGTACGCCCTGGCGGTCATGCACGGTGGCGGGCCGAGCATCCGACTGGCCGAGGCGAACCGCCGGGTCGAGGTGCGCATGAAGCGGCAGGAGCGACTCGACGACAAGGACGACCCGCTCCGGTTCACCGCCATCGTCACCGAATCCGCGCTGAGGCAGCAGGTCGGCGGGCGCGAGGTGATGGTCGGACAGCTCCGCCACCTGGCGGACAAGATCGAGCAGCTGCCGGACACCTTGGACGTGCGGATCATCCCGTTCACCGCCGACTACTACAACGCGCTCGGTGGTTCGAGCTTCTACATCTTCGGCTTCGCCAGCAGCCGACTGCCCGAACTGGTGTGGCAGGAGACGATCACGTCCACGGATCTCATCGATCAGCCGATGCGGATGCGCGAGTACAGTCTCGCTCACGACCAGGCCTCGGACTACGCCCTCGGCAGGGACGAATCGCTTGGTTTGATCGGGCAGATCCGCAGGGAGCTTGAGTGAGCGAAGGCATCGACCGCGGTGGGTGGTTCAAGTCGAGCCGCAGCGCGGACAACCCGGCCTGCGTCGAGGTCCGGTTCGTCCCCGCCGCGATCGACGTCCGCGACTCCAAGAACCCCACCGGACCGACGCTGACCTTCTCCCGCGCCGCCTGGACGAAGTTCGTCAGGCCCGCCACTCCTTGATCCGCGTGGCCACCAGCTCGGGCACCTCCAGCTGCGGCACGTGGCCGACGCCCTCCAGGACGTCGAAGCGCCACGACGGGTTGCGGCGCGCGACCTCCTTGGCGGACGCGAGCGGGACCAGGCGGTCCCTGTCCCCCGCCATCAGGTAGACCGGCACGCGCACCCGGCTCATCGCCGTGTAGTACCGGCGGCTGGTGGCACCGGTCCACACCACGGACCGCGCGGCGGCCAGGAACGCCTCGTCCAGGCCGGGCACCTCGGCGCGCTGCTCCAGCAACGACATCGACGCGAGGACCATCTCCTCCGGCACCAGCTTCGGGTTGGCGCACACCAGGTTCAGCACGCGCTTGACCTGCCGGCGCGTCGACACCCCGGTCCGCGACTTCGCCAGGAACCACTGCCCGAGCCCCGGCACGGCGTACAGCGCGAACGCCGCCGCCACCTGCGGGTCCAGCCGGACGCCGAACGGCAGCGGCACGGCCGGGTCCAGCAGCACGAGCGCGCTCACCGACGCCGGACGGCGGGCGGCGTGCAGGATCGAGATCATCCCGCCCATCGAGTTGCCGACGAGCACCACCGGCTCGTCGACGACCTCGGCCAGGAACCGCTCCAGCAGCCGCGCGTTGGCGGGCACCGTCGCGGTGCGCCCCTCCGGGTGGGTGAGCCCGAACCCGGCCAGGTCGACGGCCAGCACCCGGTGCCGGTCGACCAGGTGCGGCGCGAGCAGGCACCAGTTCAGGTGCGACCCGCCCAGGCCGTGCACGAGCACCACCGGCGGACCTTCGCCGCCGAAGTCGACGTAGTGCACCGGGCCGTCCAGGTCGACGTACCGGCTCGTCCCGCCCCAGTGGTCGAGTGTGGTCATACCGGTCAGTATGTCCCGGACGGGTGGCCGTAGAGACCGGGCCCCTCGATCTGCACCCCGGCCAGGAACGCCGCCGAGGCCTCGTAGGACGCGGCGACCAGCTCGGCGGTGTGCCCGAAGTCGAGCGGCGTCACCGGTTGGACGGGCGGTCCGGGCAGGTAGACGACCGGGACGTCGGTCGCCGCCAGCTCCGCTTCCAGCACCGCCTGGTTGCGGGTGCTCAGCGTCGCCCAGAAGAGCAACGTCTCGGCCAACGTCGCCGGCACCGTCGGCAGGTGCCCCGGGAACGTGCAGTCGAGGACGACCAGCGACTTCGCCCCCAGCGCGAGAGCCTGGCGGATGGGCACGTTCGCCAGCACGCCACCGTCGTAGAGCACCCGCCCGTCCCGCCGCACCGCCGGGTAGACGCCGGGGATGGCGCTGCTGGCCAGCACCGCCGAGACGAGGTCGCCCGAGGTCAGGGTGACGGCGGTGCCGGTGACCGAGTCGACCGCCACCGCGCCGAAGGGCAGGGTCAGCTCGGCGAAGTCCCGCGCGCCGCCCAGGCCGAACTCCAGCACCTCCGCGAGCCCGGTGTTGGGGAACAGGTGCGTCCGGTGCTGCCGCAACGTCCTGGCCTGCGCCAACAGGCCGCCGGGGAAGACCCTGGCCCTGGTCATGTGCCGCCAGATCGCGGCCAGCCGGTCGAACGCGCCCGCCGGGTCGAGGGCGAGCAGCGAGCCGTTGACCGAGCCGACGGACGTGCCGACGACGAGGTCCGGCGCGACGCCGTGCTCGGCCAGCGCGCGGAGCATGCCGACCTGGCCCGCGCCCAGGCTGCCGCCGCCGCCGAGCACGAACCCGACCGGTCCGGGGAGGTGCACCACGGCCCGGATCGTCCCACCGCGGCCGCACCTCCCGCACGGGGTCACCTAGGGTGGTGATCTCCGGGGAGGTACCGATGATCGTGTGGATCAACGGCGCGTTCGGCGCCGGCAAGACGACCTTGGCCGAGGAACTGCGCCGCCGGCTGCCGGACGCCCTGTCGTTCGACCCCGAGCACATCGGCCTGCTGCTGCGCTTCTCCGCGCCGCCGCCGGAGACCGGTGACTTCCAGGACCTGCCGCTGTGGCGCAGGACGACCGCGGAGTTCGCCACCGGCCTGCACCGCGAGTACGGGCGGCACGTCGTCACGCCCATGACCCTGGTGAACCCGGACTACCGGGACGAGATCTTCAAGGCGCTGGCCGCCGCCGACGTCCCGCTCCTGCACGTCTTCCTCGACGTGTCGCCGGACGAGCTGCGCCGCCGCATCACCGAGCAGGTCCTCGTGCCGCACGACCCGAAGGCCGACGCCGAGGCCCGCGCGTTCCGCCTGGGCAACGTCGACCGCTGCGTGGCCGCGCGCGCCGACCTGCCCGCGGGCACCCTGGTCCTGGACGGTGGCCGCTACGACCCGGCGCGGTTGGCCGACCAAGTCCTCGCCGCGCTCCCCGGCTGAGCGGCCCGCCCGGACCGGACTGCGTCCGACGGCGGTGACGGCTGACCGGGTATGCCGGTCCAGGTGCCCAGGGCGATCTCGGCGGTGATGCCCGGTCCGAACCCGGCGATCACGCCGCGTGCGCCGTGGACCGCGCCGCCCTCGGAGAAGAGCCGATCCAGGGCGTCGAAGATGACGGCGCTGGCGATGTTGCCGCGTTCGGTGAGCGTGCGGCGGCTGTAGCGGAACGTCTCGGCGGGCAGGCTCAGGTACTTGCCCAGGTCGTCCAGGATGCGCGGCCCGCCCGCGTGCACGATGTAGAAGTCCAGGTCCGCGATGTCCCAGCCGTGCGGTTCGGCCACGTCCCGCATGGCGGGCGCGAGCACGGACATCGTGCCGGGCACCCGCTTGTCCAGCCGGAAGTGGAAACCGGTGTCGCGGACCTCGTAGGAGATCCAGTCCTCGGTGTCGCGGACCAGGCGCGAGCTGTTGCGCTCGATCCGCACGCCCACCCCGCCCTGACCGCGCACGACCGCCGCGGCCAGCGCGTCGCCGAAGAGCCCGTTGGACAGCAGGTTGCCCACGGCGAGGTCGGTCGGCTGGTACAGCAGCGAGCAGAACTCGCACGCCACGATCAGCACGTTCGCCCGCGGGTAGGCGGTGCAGAAGTCGTGCGCGCGGTTGATGGCCGCACCGCCCGCGGCACAGCCGAGCTGCGCGATCGGCAGCTGCCGGGTCTCCGACCGGAACCCCATCGTGTTGATCATCCAGGCGGTCATCGACGGCATCATGAACCCGGTGCACGAGACGTAGACGATCATGTCGACCTCGTCCGCCGTCAGCTCGGCGTGGTCCAGTGCCCGCCGCACGACGTCCGGCACCCTGGACTTGGCCTCCTTCTCGTACAGGGCGTTGCGAACGGTGAAGCCGGGGTGCTTGAGGGTGTCCTCGATCGGCTGAACGACGTGCCTGGTCTGGACACCGGTGTTGCCGATCAGCCGCAGCGCGAGGTCGAGCTGGGGGTGGTCGCCGTGGATGTCCCGGGCCAGCTCCAGGGTCTGCTCGCGGGTGATGAGGTGCTCCGGGACCGCCACCGCGGGTCGGCACAGCACTGCCATGACGTCTCCCTACCAGGTGACCGGGAGGGTCAGCGGGTACCGCCAGATCGAGACGGTGTTCCACCGCACCTCCTCCGCCGGCACGGCCAACCGCAGGTCGGGGAACCTGGCCAGCAACCCGCCGACGGCGACCTGGAGCACCATGCGGGCCAGGTGCGAACCGAGGCAGTGGTGGCTGCCGTGGCCGAACGCCAGGTGCGGCGCCGGGTCGACGCGGTCGAAGTCCAGCTCGTCGGGGCGCTCGTAGGCCAGCTCGTCGCGGTTGGCGGTCAGGTACGACACGTGGACCGCGTCGCCCGCCTTGATCGTGACGCCGCCCAGCTCCACGTCCTCCAGCGCGACCCGCGGGATGCCGACGCCCTGGCGGAACGGGATGAACCGCAGCAGCTCCTCGACGGCCTGCGGCAGCGACTCCGGCCGGGCGCGCAACCGGGCCAGGTGGTCGGGGTGGGTGAGCAGCGTGTAGATGATGTTGCTGATGTCGTAGGTCGTGGTGTCGTGGCCGGTGACCGTCAGGAGCATGGCCAGGACCGACAGCTCCCCGTCGGTGAGCACGTCGTCGCCCACGGGGGTGGTGGCGAGGGCGCTGATCAGGTCGGTGCCGGGCGCGCGGCGGCGGGCCGCGGTCAGCTCGTCGAAGTAGGCGCGCAGCCCCGCCTTGGCCTCGGCGGCGGCGACGCGGTCGGCGGCGCTCATCGACATCATGGCGGCGGCCCACCGGCGCAGTCGCGGTCGGTCGGGTTCGGGGATCTCCAGCAGCTCGCAGATCGCCATCAGGGGCAGCCGGTTCGCCAGGTGCTCGGCCACGTCGGCGGGCGGGCCGTGCTCGACCATGGTGTCCAGCAGGGTGTCGACCGTGCGTCGCGCCCACGGCCGCAGCGCTTCCACCTGGGGCGTGGTGAAGGCCTTGACGACCGGTTTGCGGACGCGGTTGAGCGCGGGCGGGTCCATCAGGTTGATCGCCTCGGGCTGGGCGATGGGCGCCGGGGTGATGCGCGGGAAGTCCCGGCCGATCAGCGCCGCCCGGCTGAACCGGCGGTCCGAGGTGACCGTCCTGACCTCCTCGTACCGCGTCACCAGCCAGGCCTCACCCTCTCCGTACGGCATCCGCACCCGCACGACCGGCGCCTCGTCGCGCATCCGGGTCATGGCGGGATCCGGTTCGAGGGCCACGTCGTGCCGGAACGGGCAGGTGGGTCGGGGGTCCGCTTCGGCTGCGCGGTCGTGCGCTTCGACGTTCAACCCACAGTCCCTTCTGCGTGTCCGGCTCCTCCTTGCCATGAGACACGCTGGGCCGGGACAACGCCGCCGGCGACGGGGCGGTTCACCAGTTGTCGTGAATCTCCCGACCTGTTCCGCGCAATCGGTGGACCGCCGTTCACGCTCCGGATCGGCTCCGGCCCGTACCCCGGTACCGGCCGCGAGCCCGCACGGGGTGCCCGAACGTGGTCCACCGGGCAGGGCACAATGGCTCGCTGTGACCACAGCCATTCACCAGAGGATCGCCGACGAGCTCGGGGTGCGTGCCGGGCAGGTCAGCGCCGCCGTCGACCTGCTCGACGGTGGTTCCACCGTTCCCTTCATCGCCCGCTACCGCAAGGAAGCGACCGGCGCGCTGGACGACACCCAGCTGCGCACGCTGGAGGAGCGGCTGGGCTACCTGCGCGAGCTGGAGGAACGCCGGGCGGCTGTGCTGGAGTCCATCCGGTCGCAGGGCAAGCTGGACGAGGCGCTGGAGGCCTCGATCCTGGCCGCCGACTCCAAGGCCCGCCTGGAGGACCTGTACCTGCCCTACAAGCCGAAGCGGCGGACCAAGGCGCAGATCGCGCGCGAGCAGGGCCTGGAACCGCTGGCCGACGGCCTGCTGGACGACCCGGCGCAGGACCCGCAGGAGGTGGCGAAGGCGTACGTGACCGAGGAGGTCGCGGACGTCGCCGCCGCGTTGCAGGGCGCGCGGGCGATCCTGGTCGAGCGGTTCGGGGAGGACGGCGACCTCATCGGTGACCTGCGGGAACGCATGTGGGCGCAGGGGCGGCTGGTGTCCAAGGTCCGGGAGGGCAAGGAGGAGGACGGGGCGAAGTTCTCCGACTACTTCGACTTCTCCGAGCCGTTCACGAAGCTGCCCTCCCACCGCATCCTCGCGCTGCTGCGCGGCGAGAAGGAGGAGGTGCTCGACCTCCAGTTCGACCCGGCCGACGAGGACGAGCCCACCGGCTACGAGGCGCGGATCGCGTCCCGCTTCGGCGTGGACGACCGGGGCCGCGCGGCGGACCGCTGGCTGTCCGACACGGTCCGCTGGGCGTGGCGCACGCGGATCCTGGTGCACCTGGGCATCGACCTGCGGTCGCGGCTGCGGGCGTTCGCCGAGGACGAGGCCGTGAAGGTGTTCGCGTCGAACCTGCGCGACCTGCTGCTGGCGGCGCCGGCCGGCACCCGGGCCACGATGGGCCTGGACCCCGGTTTCCGCACCGGCGTGAAGGTGGCCGTGGTCGACGCGACCGGCAAGGTCGTCGACACGGACGTGATCTACCCGCACGTGCCCGCGAACCGGTGGGACGAGTCGATCGCCAAGCTCGCCGTGCTGGCCAAGAAGCACGACGTCGAGCTGATCTCGATCGGCAACGGCACCGCGTCGCGGGAGACCGACAAGCTCGCCACCGACCTGCTCAAGCGGCACCCCGAGCTGAAGCTGACCAAGGCCGTGGTGTCGGAGGCGGGCGCGTCGGTGTACTCGGCGTCGGCGTTCGCGTCCGCCGAGCTGCCGGGCATGGACGTGTCGCTGCGCGGCGCGGTGTCCATCGCCCGCCGGTTGCAGGACCCGCTGGCCGAGCTGGTGAAGATCGACCCGAAGTCGATCGGCGTCGGCCAGTACCAGCACGACCTGGCCGAGACGAAGCTGTCGCGGTCGTTGGACGCGGTGGTCGAGGACTGCGTGAACGCGGTCGGCGTCGACCTGAACACCGCGTCGGTGCCGCTGCTGACCCGCGTCTCCGGCATCACCGCCGGCCTGGCGGAGAACATCGTGCTGCACCGCGACAGCAACGGCCCGTTCCGCTCGCGCAGGGCGTTGAAGGACGTGGCGCGGCTGGGTCCGAAGGCGTTCGAGCAGTGCGCGGGCTTCCTGCGCATCCCGAACGGCGACGACCCGCTGGACGCCTCCGCCGTGCACCCCGAGGCGTACCCGGTGGTGCGCCGGATGCAGGAGCGCGCGGGCGCGGAGCAGCTGATCGGCAACACGGCGGTGCTCAAGTCGCTGCGCCCGCAGGAGTTCGTGGACGACAAGTTCGGCCTGCCGACCGTCACCGACATCCTGCGCGAGCTGGAGAAGCCGGGGCGCGACCCGCGACCCGCGTTCAAGACCGCCACGTTCGCGGACGGGGTGGAGAAGATCTCCGACCTCAAGCCCGGCATGGTGCTGGAGGGCGTGGTGACGAACGTGGCCGCGTTCGGCGCGTTCGTGGACGTCGGCGTGCACCAGGACGGCCTGGTGCACATCTCGGCGCTGTCCAACACCTACGTCAAGGACCCGCGCGACGTGGTGAAGTCCGGTGACGTGGTCCGGGTGAAGGTGCTGGAGGTCGACATCCCGCGCAAGCGCATCGGGTTGACGCTGCGGCTGGAGGACGAGCCCGGCCGCAAGCCGCCGCGCGAGCAGCAGGCGCGCGACGGCCAGCGCGGTGACGGCCAGCGCGGTGGTCCGCGGGGCAACGGCGGCCAGCGCAACGGCGGTGGCAAGCCGCGGCAGCAGGAGCGCCCGCCGGCCAACGGCGCGATGGCCGAGGCGCTGCGGCGCGCGGGGCTTGGCGGCGGCCGATAGGGGTACCCGGCTGGCCATGAGGGTCGTCGTCACGGGTGCCAGCGGCAACGTGGGGACGGCCCTGCGCCGGGTGCTCGCGGACGCGGGCGCCACGGTGGTCGGCGTCGCGCGGCGGGTGCCGCCGAACTCACCTGACTGGGTGAGCTGCGACATCGGTGCGCCCGCCGCCGAGGTGACGCTGAGCAGGGCGTTCGCCGGCGCGGACGCGGTGGTGCACCTGGCGTGGGCGATCCAGCCCCCGTCGGGTGAGCCGGACATGCGGCGCACCAACCTCACCGGCAGCGCGCACGTGCTGCGCGCGGCGGAACGCGCGGGCGTGCGGCACGTCGTGGTGGCGTCGTCGGTGGCGGCCTACACGCCGTCGTCGGTGCCCGTGGACGAGGGTTGGCCGTGCGGCGGTGTGCCCGGCAGCGCCTACAGCCGGCAGAAGGCCGAACTGGAGCGGATGCTGGTCGGTCGTCCCGGCGTGGCGGTGGTGCGGCCGTGCGCGGTCGTGCAGCCGGACGCGGGGGCGGAGCTCGACCGGTGGGTGCTCAAGCCGCTGGTCCCGCCGTCCGTGGTAGGTCGGCCCTGGCTGCCCGTGCCGCTGTGGCCGGGGCTGCGGGCGCAGGTCGTGCACGCGGAGGACGTGGCGCGGGCGATCGCGCTGATCCTGGAGCGGCGGGCGGAGGGCGCGTTCAACGTGGCCGGCGACCCGCCGTTGACCGCGCGTGAGCTGGCGTCGGTGTTCGGCGGGTTCCTGGTGCCGGTGCCGTTCGCGCTGGTGCGCGCGGTGGCGTGGCCGACGTGGCGGCTGGGGTTGCAGCCCGCGCACCCCGGCTGGCTGCGGTTGGCCGACAAGGCAGCCCTGATGGACACCGGTCGGCTCCGCGCGTTGGGCTGGGCGCCGGCGCACCCCGCCCGGGAGGCGTTGCGGGAGTTCGTGTCGGCGGTGGCGGAAGGGCGCGGGACGTGGGGTCCGCTCGCGCCGCGGGGTTCGGAGCCAGGGGGTTCGGGACGGTGGCGCGGGTTCGGCTTCGGTCGGCCGGTGCATCAGAGCCAGGGAGACGTGCGTTGAGCGATGTGGTGGACGCGGTGGTCGTCGGATCCGGCCCCAACGGGTTGGTGGCGGCGAACCTCCTGGCCGACGCCGGGTGGGACGTGCTGGTGCTGGAGGCGGCCGACGAACCCGGCGGGGCCGTGCGCACGGCCGAGCTGACCGAGCCGGGGTTCCTGCACGACCTGTTCAGCGCGTTCTACCCGTTGGGCGCGGCGTCGCCGGTGATCGCCGGGATGGGCCTGGAGCGGCACGGGTTGCGGTGGCGGCGGGCGCCGGACGTGCTGGCGCACGTGCTGCCGGACGACCGGGCCGTCGTGCTGTCGCAGGACGTGGAGCGGACGGCGGCGTCGGTGGAGGCGTTCGGCGCGGGTGACGGTGACGCGTGGCGGGCGGAGTTCGAGCGGTGGCAACGGGTCCGCCCGGCGTTGATCGAGGCGTTGATGCGGCCGTTCCCGCCGGTGCGGGCGGGCGCGGGGCTGCTGGGCGCGTTGGGTGCGGGCGAGGCGTTGCGGTTCGCGCGGTCGTTCGTGCAGTCGGTGCGGGCGTTCGGCGACGAGCGGTTCTCGGGTGAGGGCGCGGCCTTGTTGTTGGCGGGCAACGCGATGCACACCGACCTGGGGCCGGACCAGGCTGGCGGTGCGGCGTTCGGCTGGTTGCTGTCGATGCTCGGGCAGGACTTCGGGTACCCGGTGCCCGAGGGCGGCGCCGGTGCGTTGACGCGGGCGTTGGTGCAGCGGCTGGGCGGCGTGGTGGAGTGCGGTCGGCCGGTGTCGCGGGTGGTGGTGTCCGGCGGGCGTGCGTTGGGCGTGCAGGACGCGGCCGGCGGGTTCGTGCGGGCGCGGAAGGCGGTGCTGGCGGACGTGCCCGCGCCGACGTTGTACCTGGACCTGGTCGGGTCGGAGCACCTGCCCGCGCGGTTGGTGTCGGACCTGGCCGCGTTCGAGTGGGACGACGCGACGATCAAGGTGGACTGGGCGTTGGACCGCCCCGTGCCGTGGACGGCGGAGGAGGTCCGGGGTGCCGGGACCGTCCACTTGGGAGGCGACTTCAACGGGTTGGCGATGAGCAGCACGGAGATCGCGTGCGGCCGGGTGCCGCGCACGCCGTTCGTGATCATGGGGCAGATGACGACGACGGATCCGACGCGGTCGCCGGCGGGCACCGAGACGGCGTGGGCGTACACGCACGTGCCGCGGGGTGAGCGGTGGTCGGCCGAGCGGTTGCGCCGTCGTGCGGACCGGGTGGAGCAGCTGGTGGAGCAGCACGCGCCGGGGTTCCGCGACCTGATCCGGGGGCGGGTGGTGCAGGGGCCGTCCGACCTGGAGGAGCGCAACCGGAGCCTGACGGGTGGGTCGATCAACTCGGGCACGGCGGCGATCCACCAACAGCTGGTGTTCCGGCCGGTGCCGGGGCTGGGGCGTTCGGACACGCCGATCGACCGCCTGTACCTGACGTCGGCGTCCGCCCACCCGGGCGGCGGTGTGCACGGTGCGGCAGGCGCGAACGCGGCCCGTGCCGCCCTGGCCCGCAACGCCCTGGCCGGCGACGCCTACCGCCTGCTGATCTCCACCCTGCACCGCGCCCTCTACTAACCCCCACCCCCGCGTGTCCTACCTCCAGCCCACGCGTGTCCTACCTTCAGGACGCGAGAGTCCTACCTTCAGGACGCGAGAGTCCTACGTTCAGGACACCTGAGTTGAACGCTCAGGACGGCCCGCAGC
>NZ_JBFAAX010000117.1:0-3302 GCF_040639995.1 Actinosynnema sp. NPDC023658
GGCGCGCGGCGCACGCGTGCGCGGGCTCGTCACCACGACCCGCTGGGTGGGCGGGCGCTGCGGCGAGGTCACGACGGCTGCCGGTTGCGGCGCACCAGGAGCTGGCGCAGGTGCCGGGCGTGCCGCCGGCTGACCGGCAGCACGGCGCCGCCGATGTTGACGCTCAGGTGGCCGTCCTCCAGGCGCAGCTCGTCGATGTGGCCGAGTGACACGAGGTGACTGCGGTGGATGCGCACGAACCCGGCGGAGCGCCAGCGCTCCTCCAGCCCGTTGAGCGCGGCGCGGACCAATCCGCTGCCGGTGGCGGTGTGCAGCCGGGCGTAGTCGCCGTGCGCCTCCACGTACCGGATGTCGGCCAGCCGGATGAACCGGGTGATGCCCCCGAGCTCGACCGGGATGACCTCGTCGCCCACGTCGGGCGCTTTCTCGGCCGGCGCGGGGGAGGCCGGTTCCGCCGCTTTCGAGTCGAGCACCTCGTGCACTATCCGGTGCACCGACTCGGCCAACCGCTCCGGCCGGACCGGCTTGAGCAGGTAGTCGAGCGCCTTGAGCTCGAACGCCTCGACCGCCGGTTCCTGGTGCGCGGTGACGAAGACGATGCGCGGCGGTTGGGCGAACCGCGACAGCACCCGGGCCAGGTCCAACCCGTCCAGTCCGGGCATCCGGATGTCGAGGAACACGGCGTCGACCGGCTGGCCCGCGTCCATCGCGCGGTGCAGCGTCCGCAACGCCTTGGTCGCGTCCGTGACGCCCTCGACGTGGGCGACCCGCGGGTCCGAGCGCAGCAGGTAGACGAGGTCTTCCAGCGCCGGCGCCTCGTCGTCCACGGCGAGCACCCGCAGCGTGCGCTCAAGCGCCCCGCGGCGCTCCGGACCCTCGCAGAGAGGGCAGGGAAGTCCTGAGGTCATGGAGTTCCAATGCGGTGCGGTCGGCTGCGTCGGCGATTAGACCACCGGACGCCTATCCTCACCCTTGGGGGTGGCCAAGGGCAATGACCGCCGTGCGGCCTGGGCGTCACCCAGCGTCATCTCCAGTTCGAGGAACGCCTCCTCGGCACGCCGCGCGGCCAGCGACACCGAAGCCGCCGCCGCGCTGCCCACGAACCGGCGGGTCGGCTCCTGCAACCCGCGCACCACGTCCGACCACTCGTTCGCCAAGCGCGCCAGCTCCGTGAGCGCGCAGACCAGTTCGGCGGGAGTGCGCGGCGTCGGGTCCGCGATCCGCGCCAGGTCGACGTGCGGATCGGAATCCATGCCATCCCCCACGAGTGAGCCGCCGAAGTATCGAAACCCGATGTTCCCGTTCTCCGACCGCGCAGGTCAACGACCCGGAGGAGTGGTCTCAATCGGTCACCGGAGTCGGCACGCCCTCGGCCCCGCTCCGACCCGCGTTCTCCGGTTCCGCGTTCCGAGCGTTCAACTCGGGTGTCCTGGACGTAGGACTCTCGCGCTCCGAACGTAGGACTCTCGCGAGAGTCCTACGTTCACGTCGCGCGTGTCCTACGGCGGGAACGGGTGAGTTGAACGCTCGGGTCGCTGAGCGGGGGCGGTCAGCCCAGGTCGGTCAGGGCGGTGGCGGCCATGGTCTCGAACTCGCCGAAACCGCTCCGGGTGGCCAGGTCGCGGCCCACGCGGGCGTGGCGGAGGGCTTCCGCGCGGCGGCCGTCGGCGGCCAGGGCGCGGGTCAGGTGCACGTGCGAGCGGGCGACGCCGTAGCGGTAGTCCGACGACGTGGCCAGCTCCAGCGCCCGCCGGTGGGCGGCGACGGCGCGGCCCGGTTTGCCCAGGTGGCGCAGCACCAGGCCGAGGGCGTTGTGCACCTCCGACTCGATCCGCGGGCTGCCGCCCAGCTCCTGCACCAGCGCCAACGACCGCTGCGCCGTCCGCAACGCCTCCGCGTGCTCCCCGCCCAGGCACAGCGCCGCCGCCAGGTGCGCCATCGCCTCCGCCCGCGCGTGCCGGGCACCGGTGCGGAACCACGCCGCCAACGCGTGCCGCAGCAGCTCCACGGCCCGCTCGTGCTCCCCGACCGCCGTGTGGCACCGCCCGAGCAGCGCCGCGCAGGCCGCCTCCAGGTTCACCCCGTCCGCCGACCTCGCCAGCTCCAGCCCCTCGGCCAGCAGCGACTTCGCCGTCACCAGCTCGCCGCGCATCATCCGCAACGCCCCGAGCCCGGCCAGCGCCCCGATCCGCACGTGCGGCCCGGCCCACTCCTGCCCGCTCAACGCCATCAGCCGCTCGAACGAGGCGAACGCGGCCGGGAACTCGCCCAGCTCCAGGTGCACCACGCCGTCCAGCCCGGCGTGCAGCCACACCGGCGGGCCAGTGGGCCGCGCCGACCGCAGGTACCGCTGGGCCGACCGCAGGTTGCCCAGGTTGCGGTGCTCGGCCGCGAGCCACACCAGCATCAACGTCTCCGCGTCGTGGTCGCCGGCCGCCCGCGCGGCGCCCAGCGCGGCGTCGATCGCGTGCACGAACTCCACGTGGTGCCCGTGCGAGCCGAAGTACCCGCCGACCGCGTCGATCAGCCGCCACGCCATCGGCAACGGACCGTGCGCCGCGCAGTGCTCGGTCGCCGCCAGCACGCTGGGCCGTTCCGCGTCCAACCACGCCCTCGCCGCGTCCGGGCTCATCCTGGGCGGCCCGGACGCGCCCAGCTCCGGGTACAGCACGTCACCGACCTCGACCGCAGTGCGCAGGTACCAGTCGAACAGCCGCCGCCGGGCCGCCGCCAGGTCCTCGCCCGCCGCCTCGGCCCGGTCCGCCGCGTAGTCGTGCAGCAGGTCGTGCAGCGCGAACCGCTCCCCGCCGACCCGCTGCACCAGGTGCGCCGACGCCAGGTCCTCCAGCAGCCCGCGCGCCACGTCCTCCGGCGCGTCCAGCAGCGCCGCCGCGCCGAACACGCTGAAGTCCGGTCCCGGCAGCAGCCCGGCCAGCCGGAACAACCGCGCCGCGCCCGGCGTCAGCGCCGCGTACGACAGGTCGAACGCCCGCCGCACGGCCGCCGTGTCGTCGTTGTCCACCGCGAGCACGGCCAGCCGGTCGCCGCCGCGCAGCTCCTCCACGTAGGAGGCGACGTCCACGTGCGACGAGCCGACCAGGTTGCCCAGCGCGATCCGCAGCGCCAGCGGCAGGTAGCCGCACAGCCGGGCCAGCTCGCTCAGCGCGTCGAACTGGTTCACCGCCGCGTCCGAGCCGAGCGACCGCGCCAGCAGCGAGCACGACTCGAGCCCCGGCGGCACATCCCTACTCCACTACTCTGAACTCCACACAAGCCCTTAACGGACGGTGATCAGCACAGAG
>NZ_JBFAAX010000117.1:3312-15360 GCF_040639995.1 Actinosynnema sp. NPDC023658
CCACGCCTCGTCGCCCCGCAGCACGTCCAGCCGCACGGTCGTGGCGCGCAGCCGCAGCTCGTTGCGGCTGGTGATCAGCACCGAGCAGCCCGGGTCGGTGGGCAGCAGCGGCCGCACCTGCTCCACCGACGCCGCGTTGTCCAGCGTGATCAGCACCCGCCGCCCGCGCAGCCGGGCCTGGTAGGCGCGGACCAGCTCCTCCTCGTCCACCGGGATGTGGTCGGCCCGCACGCCCATCGCCCGCAGGAACCGCGCCAGCACGGCGGACGTCGGCAGCGGCGGCGACGTGGAGTGCCCGCGCAGGTTCACGTACAGCTGGCCGTCGGGGTACCGGTCGCGCACCGCGTGCCCCACCGAGATGGCGAACGCCGTCTTGCCCACACCGGGCGGCCCGCACACCACCACCGTCGCCGTCGCCCGCGTCAGCAGCCCCGTCACCCGGGCCAGCTCCGCGCCGCGGCCCACGAAGTTGCCCACCGGCGCGGGCAGCTGGGACACCGGCGCCCACGTGCTCGCGGCCGGCTGGTGCAGGGCCGGGTCGCCGGTGAGGATCGCGTGGTGCACCGCGCGCAGCGAGTCGCTGGGGTCCACGCCCAGCTCCCGCGCCAGCGCCGTGGACGCCTGCCGGTACGCGTCGAGCGCGTCGGCCTGCCGGTCCACCCGGTACAGCGCCACCATCAGCTGCGACCAGAACCGCTCGCGCAGCGGGTGCTGCGCGGTCAGCCTGCGCAGGTCCGCGATCACCTCGTCGGACCGGCCGAGCCGCAGCTTCACGTCCACCAGCTCGGAGATCACCCGCAGCCGCTGCTCGGCCAGGCTCGGCACCTCGGTCTCGTGCAGCGACTCCGACGGCACGTCGGCCAGCGGCGGGCCGTGCCAGCACTCCAGCGCCCGCTCGTAGGACTCGGCGGCGCCGGTGAAGTCCTCGGCGGCGGCCTGCTTCGCGCCCTCCTCGGCGTACGCCTCGAACCGGTGCAGGTCCAGCGCGTCGGGCGGCAGGTCGATCCGGTAGCCGGTCGGGGTGGTGTGGATCAGCTGCGGGTCACCGAGCGTGCGGCGCAACCGCATCACGTACACCGGCAGGGTCTGCGCCGCGCGGTCCGGCGGCACCTCGCCCCACACCCGGCGGATCAGGTCGCTCGCGGGCACCGAGCGGTTCGCGTCCAGCAGCAGGGTCGCCAGGACGATGCGGTGCTTGGCGGCGGTGACGGGGACGGAGCGGCCGTTCCGGCGTACCACCAGGGACCCCAGCACGCCGAACTCGTCCTGCGACAGGGTGAACCGCCTCCGTTCTCTCCCGACGTTGACATGCTGGTACCCCGGTCCGCACCGCAGTACCACCGGATGGACCCCAGGTCCGTCAGAGCCTGCCCACTTCGGTGATCCGCACCGCGGCCGTGCCGATCTCGTCGGACTCGGCCAGGTCGACCTCGGCGGTGAAGCCCCAGTCGTGGTCCTTGGCCGGATCGTCGAGGATCTGCCGCACCCGCCACAGCCCCGGCTCCTCGGTGATCACCAGCAGCGCCGGGCCGCGCGCGTCCGGCCCCATGCCGATCTCGTCGTGCTCCTCGAAGTACGGCTCCAGCGCGTCCTGCCAGTCCTCGGCGGACCAGCCCGCGTCGCCGTCGAGCTGACCCAGCTCGTAGTAGTTGCGCCGCGCCGCCAGCTCCACCCGCCGGAACAGCGCGTTGCGCACCAGCACCCGGAACGCCCGCACGTTGCCGGTGACCGCGGGCGGCGCGTCGCTGAGGGATGCCTCGGCCGGGTCCTCGGACGGGTTGCGCAGCTTCTCCCACTCGTCCAGCAGGCTGGAGTCGACCTGGCGGACCAGCTCGCCCAGCCACTCCTGGAGGTCGCTGAGCTCCTCGGTCTTGGCGTCCTCGGGCACGGTCTGGCGCAGCGCCTTGTACGCGTCGGCCAGGTACCGCAGCACCAGGCCCTCCGACCGCGCCAACTGGTAGTACGAGACGTACTCCGCGAACGTCATGGCCCGCTCGAACATGTCCCGCACCACGGACTTGGGCGACAGGTGGTGGTCCGCGACCCACGGGTGGCCGCGCCGGTAGGTGGTGAACGCGGCCTCCAGCAGCTCCGCGAGCGGCTTCGGGTGGCTCACCTCCTCCAGCAGCTCCATCCGCTGGTCGTACTCGATGCCCTCGGACTTCATCGCGCCGATGGCCTCGCCCCGCGCCTTGTGCTCCTGCGCGGACAGCACCTGGCGCGGGTCGTCCAGAGTGGACTCGACGACCGACAGCACGTCCAGCGCGTAGGACGGCGACTCGCGGTCCAGCAGCTCGATCGCGGCCAGCGCGAACGGCGACAGCGGCTGGTTGAGCGCGAAGTTCACCTGGAGGTCCACGGTGAGCCGGATGTCGCCGCCCTGCCGCTCCACCACGCCCGCGGCCAGCAGCCCCCGGTACATCTGGATGGCCCGCAGGATGTGCCTGCGCTGCGCGGGCCGGTCCTCGTGGTTGTCCTCCAGCAGGTGGCGCATCGCGGCGAACGCGTCGCCCGGCCTGCCGATCACGTTGAGCAGCATGGCGTGGCTGACCTGGAAGCTCGACGTCAGCGGCTCCGGCTCGGCGGACTTCAACCGCTCGAACGTCTGGTCGCTCCACGACACGAAGCCCTCGGGCGCCTTCTTGCGCACCACCTTGCGCCGCTTCTTCGGGTCGTCGCCCGCCTTGGCCAGCGCCTTCTCGTTCTCGACCACGTGGTCGGGCGCCTGCACCACGACCGTGCCGACGGTGTCGTAGCCCGCCCGGCCCGCCCGGCCCGCGATCTGGTGGAACTCGCGCGCCTTGAGGTGGCGGGTGCGCTGGCCGTCGTACTTCGACAGCGCGGTGAAGACGACCGTGCGGATCGGCACGTTGATGCCGACGCCGAGCGTGTCCGTGCCGCAGATGACCTTCAGCAGGCCCGCCTGCGCCAACTGCTCCACCAGCCGCCGGTACTTGGGCAGCATGCCCGCGTGGTGCACCCCGATCCCGTGCCGCACCAGGCGGGAGAGCGTCTTGCCGAACCCGGAGGTGAACCGGAACCGGCCGATCGTGGCCGCGATGGCGTCCTTCTCGGCGCGGGTGGCGACGTTCACGCTCATCAGCGACTGCGCGCGTTCCAGCGCGGAGGCCTGGGTGAAGTGCACGACGTAGATCGGCGCCTCGCGGCCGTGCAGCAGCTCCTCGATCGTCTCGTGCAGCGGCGTGGTGACGTACTGGAAGTTCAGCGGCACCGGGCGTTCGGCGGACCGCACCACCGACGTCGTGCGGCCGGTGCGGCGGGTCAGGTCCTTCTCGAAGAACGTGACGTCGCCCAGCGTCGCGGACATCAGCAGGAACTGGGCCTGCGGCAGCTCGATCAGCGGCACCTGCCACGCCCAGCCGCGGTCGGGCTCGGAGTAGAAGTGGAACTCGTCCATGACGACCTGGCCGACGTCGGCGCCGGTCCCGTCGCGCAGCGCGATGTTGGCCAGGATCTCGGCGGTGCAGCAGATGATCGGCGCGGTCTCGTTGACGCTCGCGTCGCCGGTCATCATGCCGACGTGCTCCGCGCCGAACGTCTCGATCAGCGCGAAGAACTTCTCCGACACCAGGGCCTTGATGGGCGCGGTGTAGAACGTCCGCTTGCCCTCCGCCAGCGCGGCGAAGTGCGCGCCGGTCGCGACCAGCGACTTGCCGGAGCCGGTGGGCGTGCTGAGGATGACGTTCGAGCCGGAGACGATCTCGATCAACGCCTCCTGCTGCGCCGGGTACAGCGACAACCCCCGTTCCCCCGCCCACTCGGCGAAGGTGTCGTAGAGGACGTCGGGGTCGGGGGTGGCCGGCAGGCGGTCGGTGAGAGTCATCGCAGGCAGAGCATAGTGGTAGCGCCGCGCGGCCCGCGTCGTCGCGATCGCCGCCGGTCAGGCGTCCCGCCGCGCCGACGGCGGGTGACCTCCCGCCGATCTTCGCCGGGTCCGCGCCGGGGAGGTGCCCGGTTCACCCGGTGGTGTGATCGGAACCGTTGTTGCATCGAGCTGGCCATTGCGGTCGACTTGCAACTAGCGTGGGGGGCGTGTCCGAACCGGTAGCAATGCACATGAGCGACGGCCTGCTGAACGCGCCGACCTCGTTGCTGTTCGTCGCGGTCGCCGTGGCGGGGGTGGGCGTGGCGCTGGCCAAGGCCCGCGGCGACCTCGACGACCGGACCGCGCCGATGGCCGGCCTGGTGGCGGCGTTCGTGTTCGCCACCCAGATGCTCAACTTCCCGGTGCTGCCCGGCGTCAGCGGGCACCTGCTCGGCGGTGCGCTCGCCGCGATCCTGGTCGGGCCGTGGGTCGGCGCGCTGTGCGTGACGATCGTGCTGGTCGTCCAGTCCCTCTTCTTCGCCGACGGCGGCGTCACCGCGCTCGGCGCGAACGTCACCAACATGGCCCTCATCGGCACGGCGGTCGGCTACCTCACCGCGGTGGCGCTGCGGAAGCTCGCCGCGCGCAACAAGGGCGGCCTGGCCGTGGTCGCCTTCACGTCCGCGCTGGTCAACACGGTGCTGGCGTCGTTCGGCTTCGTGCTGGAGTACGCGCTGGGCGGCCAGGGCGGTGTGGCGTTCGGCACGGTCGCCACCGCCGTCCTCGGCGTGCACGTGCTGATCGGCATCGGTGAGGGCCTGATCACGGCGGTCACCGTGACGGCGGTCGCGGCGGCCCGACCGGACCTGGTCTACCTGCTGCGCGGCGTGCCGCAGAAGCTGGAGCTGAAGTCGTGAAGCGCTTCTTCCTGGGGTTCGCGGTGGTCAGCCTGCTGCTGGCTGGCGTCGTGTCCTACTTCGCGGACCCGGACCCGGACGGGCTCGACCACGTCACCGAGCAGCACGGCATCGCGGAGCACGCGCGGGACCACCCGCTGGGCGGCGGACCGCTGGCCGACTACGCGGTCGGGGGCGACGACCGGCTCACCGGCCTCGCGGGCGTCCTCGGCGTGGTGGTCACGCTCGCCGTCGCGGGCGGGCTGTTCTGGTTGCTGCGCAAGCGCTCCGGCGGGAAGGCCGCCGCGAGCCCCGACGTGGAGACCGGCGCGAAGGCCGACGCGGGGACCGGTGCGACCTCCGACGTGAAGACCGACTTGGGGTGAGCGCCGGGCACCACGGCTTCCTGCACCGGCCGGGCGACTCGCCGGTGCACCGCCTCCCACCGCAGCTGAAGATCGTCGCCGCGGTGGTGGGCGTGCTGTGCGTGGTGGCCACGCCGCGCGAGGCGTTCTGGGCGTTCGGCGCGTACCTTCTCGCGCTCGCGGTGGTCTGGGTGGTGGCCCGCGTCCCGGTGCGCTGGTTCGCCGCGCGGTCGGTGATCGAGCTGCCGTTCGTGCTGCTGGCCCTGGTGCTGCCGTTCACCGGCCCGGGGGAGCGGGTCGACCTGCTCGGCCTGCCGGTGTCCGCCGAGGGGGCGTTGGCCGGGTGGAACATCCTGGCCAAGGGCACGCTGGGCCTGCTGACGTCGTTGACCCTGGCCGCCACCACCGCGCCGCACGACCTGCTGCTCGGGTTGCAACGGCTGCGGATGCCGTCGGTGCTGGTCACGATCGCCACGCTGATGCTGCGCTACGCGGAGGTGGTCGTGGGCGAGGCCAAGCGGATGCGGGTGGCGCGGATCTCCCGCGGCGACGACCCGCGGTTCCTCTGGCAGCTCGGCGCGACCGCGCGCGGCATCGGCGGCCTGTTCATCCGCTCCTACGAACGCGGCGAGAGGGTGCACCTGGCGATGGTGTCGCGCGGCTGGACGGGCCGGATGCCCGACGGTGCCGGTGGCGGTGGTGGTGCGGCGGTCGAGCCGCAGCGGTCGGCTCCCGCGCTGGTGGTGGAGCGGCTGGCGTACGCGTACCCGGACGGCCACCAGGCCCTCTTCGGGATCGACCTGCGCGTGGAACGCGGTGAGCGCGTCGCCGTGCTGGGGCCGAACGGCGCGGGCAAGACGACGTTCGTGCTGCACCTCAACGGCGTGCTGGGCGGCGGTTCCGGCCGGGTCGAGGTGGCCGGTCTGCCGGTGGAGAAGGCGAACCTCAAGGAGGTGCGCCGCCGCGTCGGCGTGGTCTTCCAGGACCCCGACGACCAGCTGTTCCTGCCCACCGTGCGGCAGGACGTGGCGTTCGGCCCGGCGAACTTCGGGCTGCGCGGCGCGGAGCTCGACGAGCGGGTGGAGCGCGCGTTGGCCGCGGTCAACATGGGCGGGTTCGGTGACCGGTCGCCGCTGCACCTGTCGGGCGGTCAGCGCCGCCGCGTGGCCCTGGCCACGGTGCTGGCGTGCGACCCGGAAATCCTGGTGCTCGACGAGCCCTCGGCGAACCTGGAACCGGTGGCCCGCCGGGAGCTGGCCGAGGTGCTGCTGCGGTTGGACCGCACCACGCTGATGGTCACCCACGACCTGCCCTACGCCTTGCAGGTGTGCCCGCGCAGCGTGCTGGTCGACGGCGGGGTCGTGGTGGCCGACGGACCGACGCGGGAGCTCCTGGCCGACACCGAGCTGCTCGCTCGGCACCGGCTGGAGCTCCCGTTCGGCTTCCGACTGGACTAGCTCCCGATCAGGACCGGCTCCCGATCGGCCTGACAGGGGTGATCAGGGGCTGGTGCAGGTGACCGTCGGCAGGGAGTTGGTGCCGGAGTAGTTCGCCGTGAAGCCGAACTTCACCGACGTCTCCGGTGCCACCGTGCCGTTCCACGCGGCGTTCTTGACGATCACCTGCGATCCGGAGCCGGACTTGACGCCGCTCCAGAGGCTGGTGATGGTCTGACCGTTGCCCCAGGTCCAGTTGGCGGTCCAGCCGTTGTACGAGCTCTTGCTGTGGTTCATCAGCTCGACCTCGGCCTGGAAGCCACCGGTCCACGCGCTGGTGATCTTGTAGATCGCCATGCAGTTCGCGTCACCGGGGACGCTCGACGTCGTCGTGGTCGGCGTCGTCGACGTGGTGCTGGTCGTGCTGCTGGTCGTGCTCGTGGTCGTGGTGGTGGTCGTCGTGGTGGTCGTCGTGCCGCCACCGTTGCCGACCCCGGTCTCCTGACCGTTGCCACCGTCGAACACGACGTCGGAGCAGTTGTAGAACGTCTCGGTGCTGTCCGAGCGGGTCCACACCGAGTAGATGATGTGGCGACCGGACTTGCCGGAGGGCAGCTTCGCGCTCCAGTAGTACTTGCCCTCGACGCTGCCCACGGGACCGCTGTCCGGCGGGTTGGTCACGCTGTCGAACGGCGTGCTCTCCAGGTCGCTCCAGGCCAGCGGCCGGGTCGGGCTCCAGCTGTCCTTGGTGACGAACAGGTGGAACGTGCCGGGGTGCGCGGCCCACTTGTTGTAGGTGAAGTTGAAGTTCGCACCGGCGGTCAGGTGGGTGACCGGGAAGTCGTTGCGCGCGATGTCGAACCCGGAGAACGTCGGGTTGCCGCCGCTGCACAGCTTGCCGTCGGGGATGAAGCCGCTGGTGCGACCCGCTCCGTCGGACCGCAGCACACCGAACCAGTTGTACAGCGCGTTGGTGCCGCCGGACGACACCGCGGCGGAGCAGGCCGGGTTCTGGGGCTGGATGTTGCCCGTCGGGGTCAGGCCGTCCTTCCAGCACAGGAAGGTCCGGCTGCCCGGCGTCATCATCGCGCCGTGTGCCGACGCGGTGGTGGGGCCGACCACATTCACGAGCGTGGCGATCAGCAAGCCTGCCGCACCGGCCGAGGCCAGCGCGATCCATCGTCGGGCCGTCACGTCGTTCACCTCCTCGTTGAGGTTCTGGGAGCGCTCCCAGGAACGACTGACTCTAACGCTGCCGACCGCGTTATGTGAATGCTCGACTACGCAGTGCGTCCCAGCGGCGCAGCGCGTACCGCCCGACGGCCGCGTGCGGCTACACCCGGATGCGGGTCTGACGCCTGCGACGGTTCCCGGGGCGGACTGGTCCGTGCGGGCGACCCACCGGCGCCGGGTGGTGCCCTGCGTGCGGGTGGTGGGCGGCGTGCGGCACCCGGCGCAGCGGCCTGCGCAGAACGCGCTGCGCCAACGCCGTGCGGCGGTGCGGCGGCGCGGCCAGCACCGAGGCCACGAACACCGTCATCGCCAACGTGAGGACGCCCGCGAGCACGAGCGTCTCGGACGCGCCGATCCGCTCGCACAGCCAGCCGAGCAGCGGTGCGCCCACCGCGCCCGCCGCCGCGCCGACGGCCGAGTTGACCGCCAGCAGCCGGCCGCGCATCCTGTCGGCGGTGTCCAGCTGGATCCGGGTGCTCATGGTCGTGTCGATGACCACCGCCCCCCCCGCGATCGGCAGCAGCACGAGCGCGAACCCGAGCGTGCCCGGCACCAGCCCGCTGACGACCTGGAGCAGGCTCGTCGCGCAGGCGACCACGAGCAGCAGCCGCACGGTCAGCGCCTCGCGCGCCGCGGCGGCCAGCCCGCCCAGCACGGTGCCGATCGCGAACACCGTCGACAGCAGGCCGTACGCGGTCGCGTCCGGGCTCATCGCGGCCATCGTGACCTGGTAGTTGCGGCCCAGGCCGGACAGCGTGAAGCCGAGCGCGAACAGCAGGAGCAGCCGTCCGCTCGCCCCGACGTACCGCAGGCCCGCGACCACGCCGACCCGGTCGGACGAGCTGCGCTCCAACGGGTGCAGCTCGTCCCGGCGGATGGTCAGCACCGCGGCCACGACGGCCAGGAAGCTCACCGCGTTCACCAGGAACAGCGCGGGCGGACCGAGCACGGCGGCCAGCACGGCCGCGCTGCTCATGCCCAGGATGCGACCCGTGGAGCTGAGCACCGAGCCGAGCGCGACCGCGTTGCCCAGGTGCTCGCGGGACACCACCTGCGCGCCGAACCGGCCCAGCGCCGGCCCGTCGAACACCGCCACCAGCCCCGCGGCGAACGTCAGCGCGAACACCGCCGTGATCGGGGCGCCCCGCCACACCACCACGGCCAGCAGGGCGGCCAGCACCGCGTGCAGGACCTGGCAGACCAGGATGATCCGGCGCACCGGCAGCCGGTCGGCCAACGCACCCGCCCACGGCCCCAGCAGCACCGACGGCACCGCGCCCATCAGCACCGACAGGCCCACGGAGGCGGCCGACCCGGTGCTCTGGAGCACCACCCAGTTCAGGCCGATCAACTGCATCCACGAGCCGGTCACCGAGACGAGGTCGGCGAACGCCCAGCGGCGGTAGTTGCGGCCGCGCAGCGCGCGGAACATCGAAGCCCTCTCGAAGACGATCCGGGGCCTCGACGTGCGGACGTGCCCAGGTGAACGGCAGCCACACTAAGTGCGGCTTTTCCGCGTTCAAACCTGTTGTCGGGTGAAAACCGTCACGTAACGCTCTGGGTGGCCAGCACCGCGAGCCGGTCGAGTGCCTGGACGACGTGCTCGTCGGTGAGCTCGTGACCCTCGCCACCCATGGCGGACTCGTGCTCACCCCGCACGTCCAGGTGCAGCACCACCCGGCTGCGACCCGGACCGTCCTCGTCCACCTGGAGCCACCCCGAGTAGCCGCCGTCCTCCAGGTCGCCCCACTCCAGCCGGCGCTGCTCGGCGTCGGCGGCCAGGTAGCCCTCGGCCTCGTCGATGTCGTCACCGACCGACACCCGCCCGGTCACCCGCTCCGGCCCGCTCTCCTCCACCTGCACGCCGTCCGGCAGCCACGCCTGCATCGCGGTCACGTCCCGGGCGAGGTCGAAGACCACCCGCGCGTCGACCGGGATCGTCTGCTCGTGCTCGAACTCAGCCATGCGGGCATCAGTACCCCCGCCGCGGGCGGGCTACACCGGGGCGGGCGCCATCGACCCGATCGTGGCCGACTCCACCTGATCAGGTCGCACCGGGCGCATGCCCGCGTCCACGCAGCGACGGACCACGCCGGAGTGCTCCCGCAGCAACCGCAGGCCGCGCCGGGCCAGGAGCGGCACCGGCTTGCGCGCCTCCGCCACGTCCCGGACGAACCGGCGCACGAACGTCACCAGGCCGTTGGGCGCGAGCACGATCGCGTCGGCCAGCACGCCCGCCTCGCGGCAGCCCGCCACCAGCCGGTCCGCGAACAGGCCCTCGGCGATGAACAGGCCGGGCGCGGTCACCGCGTGGCAGCCCACCCGCCGGCTCTCACCGATCGAGTACACCGGCGCCTCGACCGCGCCGGTGGTGGCCAGCTCGACCACGGCGGCGAGGGCGTCGCCGGTGTTCCAGGAGCCCTCGGCGTCCCAGTCCGGCAGGCCGGCGTCGTCCCGCGGCAGCAGCGGGTCGTCACCTTCGCGGTAGAAGTCGTCGAGCCGCAGGACGGGCAGCCCGAGGCGGGCGGCGAGGGTCGACTTGCCCGAGCCGGAGGGGCCGGCGAGCAACACGGCGCGCGCGTGAACGGCAGATGACGGCACGGGACGCGATTTTCGCACAGCAGCGGACCGGATCCCGCACCGCCGCCCGTACTCGCTTTTCGCCGGTTCACGCGCCGCGGGCGTGCTCGCCCCGGTCCGTTCGCGCACCGCCGCCGAGCTCCCGCCTGGTCCGATCGCGCACCGCCACCGTCCCCGCTCCTTGTCCGACCGTGCACCGACACTGCTCCCGCTGTGCACCCGGTCTGGCCACCCGCGCGCGGGCACACCACGATGTGGGGCATGGTCGTCAGGGTGCGCGGCGTCGAGGACGCCCAGCGGATGCACGAGGAACTGCGGGCCGAGCGGCGTGGGACGGTCGCGGTCGCGCTGCCGGTGGTCCCCGGACCGACCGGCGCGGGCGCGGCGGGCGTGGTAGCCGAGGGCGGTGACCGCATCGAGCTCGACCTGGACTCCTTCACCTCGGCGGTGTCCGACCTGGACCGGTTGCACGGGGTGCTGACCGACCTGCTCTCCCGGACCGACCGGGAGATGGAGCAGTCCCTCGGTGACGGCAAGGGGCCGGTCGCGCTGAACATGCGCCGGGCGTTCAGGTTGCGCGGCGACGTGGTGGGCGGTGGTGTGCGGGCGGCGCTGCGGTCCTACGTCGAGGAGCTGACCGCTTTGCGCGAGGCGTTGCGCCAGGTGGGCGCCACGCACCAGGCCGAGGACGAGCAGGTGGCACGGACCATGGGGCGACTGTGATCGAGCGCGGCGAACGCAAGGGCGGGTACTTCTCCGACTTCCACGAGGTGTCCCGGGCGGCGCGCCGGCGCAACAGGAGGCGGGTGCGGCAGCGCGAGGCCAACCGGGAGCCGGAGAACTTCGGCAAGATCAACTGGCGGGTGTACACGCACCGGCAGCTGTGGGACATGGTGAAGTCCGCCGACGCCGCGCAGATGGCCACCCGCACGTACGAGTGGCAGCGGCTGGCCACCGACGTCGACCAGGCCACCGCGGACGTGCAGAAGATCGTGCAGTCCCTCGTGCTGTCGTGGCGCGGGCCGTCGGCGGTGGCGGCCGCCGAGTCGGTGTCCCGCCTGACCGGGTGGGCCGCGGACGCCTCGCAGCGCGCGTACCAGGTGGGCACTGGCCTGGACGGCTACACCTCGGCGGTGGTGGAGGCCGCCAAGGCGATGCCCGTGCCGGTGCACCCCGACGCCGAGAGGTGGTTCCGCGCCGGGTACGACGTGACCGCGCTCGACGGGCCGCAGGGCGCGTACATGCTGGAGCAGCTGCTGGACGACCACCTGCCGGACAAGCGCGAGCAGCAGGAGGCCATGGACGGCGCCGTCCGGGTGATGGAGCAGTACGAGGACGCCAGCCACGGCATCGGCCGCCAGCTGCCGGTGTTCGACGAGGCGCCGGTCGGCGCGCAACCGACGCCGGACCACCGGCCCGTGCCGCCGCCCCCTCCGCAGGTGCCGGTGCCGGTGCCGGTGCCGCCCGTCGTCGACGAGTGGCCAGGGCCCGACGACCAGCCCCCGTCGCCGCCGCCCGGCGTGCGGCCGGAGGGCACCACGACCGTCGCCGCCGCCGGCGGACCGGCGGTCGGTGCGCCCGGTGGCCCCGGCGGGTTCGGCGTGCCGGGAGGTCCCGGTGGGTTCGGCCAGCACGGCGGGTTCGGACCGGGCGGCGGTCACGGGCCCGGCGGTGGGTTCGGGACCGGTGGCGCGTTCGGGACCGGTGGCGCG
>NZ_JBFAAX010000118.1:0-15295 GCF_040639995.1 Actinosynnema sp. NPDC023658
GGTGTCGGCTATCGGCTCGCCGCGGTCGTTCAGCGAGGTGTTGCACAGCACCGGCACGCCGGTCGCGTCGTGGCCCGGCCGTTGGTGGCGGCTCAGCCGGCGGTCAGTTCCTCGGCGGTCTTGCGGGCGACGGCCTCCGCGTCGGCCACCGGGAACGGCGAGTCGGTGAAGAAGCCCTTGTCGTGGCCCTGGTAGCGGATGTTCCACACCACCGTGCCCTTGCGGACCAGCAGGTTCACCTCGGTGAGGTCGCCGGTCGAGTTCGGCAGGACGATCATCGCCTCGTCCCCGAGGCCGTCGATCGGCTTGGCCTGCTCGCCGTTGGCGTAGGAGGTGAAGCTGAGGTAGTTGCCGTGGGCCTGCTCGACGTTGCGGTCCTTCTTGTCGTTGAACGTGGTGAAGTCGTAGACGTGGAAGGTGAGCAGGCGCGGGTTGCGGCCGTCCTTGCCCTTGGTCTGCTCCCACGCGCAGTGGCTGTGCTTCATGCCCTTCTCGGCGTCGGTCGGCGCCTGGATGAGGCGGAAGCTGCTCACGTGCGCCTGTGACTTGAGCTCGGAGCTCAGCTCGCACTCCGGGATCGGCTGCGCGCCGGGACCGCCGCCGGGTTCCTCGACGTAGTCCAGGTACCTGAAGCCGAGGACGCCGGCCACCACGAGCACGACGACGCCGATCACGATCCCGGCGATCAGCCCGGTGCGCTTCTTGGCGGGCGGTGGTGGTGGGCCGTACCCGCCGGGCGGCGCGAACCCGGGCTGCTGGGTGCCCGGCTGCGGGAAGCCGGGTGGAGGTGGCCCGTAGCCGCCGGGCTGCTGCGGCCCTGCCTGGGGCTGTCCTGGCGGCGGCTGTCCGGCGGGCTGTTGTGGTTGTGGGGGCCAGTTCTGCGGGTACTGAGGGTTCTGCGGCTGGTGCGGGTTCTGCGGTGCGTTCACGGTTCCCCCCGTGCTGCGGTCGGTGCGCGCGAAGCAGTCTGCCGGCCACTCGATCGGGTACGCCGAGAGCATTGACAGCGGGTGGCTGCTTCGCGCTAAGATCACCGTGTTGTTCGAACAAGTGTTCGATAGACAGGTCGCCGAACTTCCCACGGCGATCCGCGCACAGGGGTGCGCGCGGATCAGTGGGAGGAGGGCTGGTGTCCAGGTCGGCAACGGCGACGCTGACCGCGCTCGGGGTAGGCGCGGCGGGCGAGCTGACCACGGCACCGGCTCGGACCCTGCCGGTTCGCGGGGAACTGGCAGGGCTCCTCCCGTGGGGCGGCCTGCGGCGGGGCAGCACGGTGTCAGTGCGCGGGGCGACATCGTTGCTGCTCACGCTGGTGGCCGCGGCGACAGCGGAAGGGTGCTGGGCGGCCGTGGTCGGCCTGCCGCGGTGTGGGGCACTCGCGGCGGCCGAGTTGGGCGTGGCCGTCCATCGACTCGCCCTGGTCCCCCGTCCTGGTCGGGACCAGGGCGAGGTCGAGAAGACCGTGGCGGCCCTGCTGGACGGGTTCGACCTGGTCGCGGTGGCCACGCCGGTCACCCAGGCGACCGCGCGCAAGCTCTCGGCCAGGGCCCGTCACCGCAAGGCCGTCCTGCTGCCGTTCGCCGTGCAGTGGCCGGGCGCGGACGTCGAGCTGACCGCCACCCCCGGCCGCTGGACGGGCCTGCACGCAGGTCACGGCCTCCTGTCCACCCGCACCGTCACCGTCGAGGCGACGGGCCGAGGCGCCGCCGCCCGCCCGCGCCGGACCAACCTGGTGCTGCCGGGGACCACCGACACCTCACCCTCACGTCCCTCCCTGGTCCCGGTGCCGACCACCGCCGAACCGCCTCCCACCGCGTCCGAACCGCCTCCCGCCGCCGACCTGCCGCCGTCCGCCGCCGGTTCGCACCACCCTGCCGAGGGCCCTCCACGTCACCCGGCCGGCCTATCGCGTCCCGCCGCCAGCCCGGCGCGGCCCGCCACCGGCCTACCGCGTCCTCCCGCCAGCCCGGTGCGTCCTGCCGCCGACCTACTGCTTCCCGCTGCCGCCCCGGCGCGTTCCACCGCCGACCTACCGCGTCCTCCCGCCGATCCGGCGCGGCCCGCCACCGGCCTACTGCTTCCCGCTGTCGACCCGGCGCGTCCCTCCACCGGTCCGCCTTTTCCCGCGACCGGCCCTCCACCTCCCACCACCCAGTCAGCCACTCCCGCCACCCGGCCGACCCCGCCCGCCACCGACCCCCGGCTCGTGGTCACCGGCTCCTCGCCGCGCACCACCGCCGAAGCGGTCTGACCCGTGCCACCCGCCCGCGAACCAGCTGAAGAGGTGAACCCCCTGTACACGCTTGCCGTCTGGTGCCCTGACTGGCCGGTCGTGGCGGCCTCCGCCGAGGCCGCCCTCCCGCCGCACGTGCCCGCCGCCGTCGTCAGGTCCGGTGAGGTCATCGCCTGTTCGGCCGTCGCACGGGCCGAGGGGGTGCGGCGCGGGACGCGTCGTCGCGCGGCTCAGGGGCAGTGCCCCGAACTGGTCGTCTTCGAGTACGACGAGGTGCGCGACGCCCGCCTGTTCGAGCCGGTCGCGGCAGCGGTGGAAGAACTCGCGCCCGGGATCGAGGTGGTCCGGCCGGGGCTGGTGGTCGTCGCCGCCCGAGGGCCGGTCGGGTACTACTCCTCCGCCGAACTGGCCGCCGAACGCCTGGTCGACCACGTCGCGGTCCGCGCCGGCGTCGAAGCACAGGTCGGGTTCGCCGACGGGTTGTTCGCCTCGACCCTGGCCGCGCACCGCGGGTGGATCGTGCCGCCCGGCCGGACCAGGGACTTCCTCGCCCCGCTCGCCGTCGACGAGCTCGACCAACCCGCCGAGCGCAACGAGGAGCGGGCCGCGCTGGTCGACCTGTTGCGCCGGCTCGGCCTGCGCACGCTGGGCGCGTTCGCCGCCGTGCCCGAACGGGACGTCGCCACCCGCTTCGGCCGCGCCGCCGTGCTGGCGCACCGGTTGGCGTCCGGGCTGGAGGAACGTCCCCGGTCACGTCGCCGGCCGCCGCCCGAGCTGTCGGTCACCCGCGACCTCGACCCGCCGATCGACCGGGTCGACGCGGCGGCGTTCGCGGCCAAGGGCCTGGCCGAACGCCTGCACACCGGCCTTGCCGACCGCGGCCTGGCCTGCACCCGCCTCGGCATCCACGCCACCACCGAGAACGGCGAGGAGCTGCACCGGGTGTGGCGCTGCGCCGAACCGCTGACCCCGCAGGGCATCGCGGACCGGGTCCGCTGGCAGCTCGACGGCTGGCTCACCCGGGCCCGCCTCCACGGGGTCGGCCCCACCTCCGGCATCCACCTGCTCCGGCTCGACCCCGAAGAGGTGGTCGACGCCACCGCCCTGCAACTGGGCCTGTGGCCGGGCGCGGGGCAGGACCAGGGCGAGGCGGCGGAACGGGCGGCGCGCGCGATGGTGCACGTCCAGGGCCTGCTCGGGCCGGACGCCGTGCTCACGCCCGTCCTCGGCGGTGGGCGCGGGCCGGTCGAACGGGTGCGGCTGGTGCCGTGGGGCGACGAGCGGACCCCGGCGGCGGACCCGGACCAGCCGTGGCCCGGTCAGCTGCCCGCGCCGTCACCGGCGACGGTGTTCGCCGAACCCGAACCGGTCGCGCTGCTGGACGAGTCGGGCGCGGACGTCGTGGTCACCGGCTACGCCGAGCTGGTCGTGCGGCCGCACCGGATCGTGCACGGCGGTCGGGCGCGACAGGTCGTGGCGTGGTCCGGGCCGTGGCCGGTGGACGAGCGCTGGTGGGACGCGGAGACCGCGATGCGCGGTGCGCGACTGCAAGTGCTGGGAACCGCGCCGGACGGCGACGAACAGGCGTTCCTGCTGATCCGCGCGGGCGGGAAGTGGGCGGTGGAAGGGGTGTACGACTGATGAGCGGTGACTTTCCCGAGCAGGACCGTCGTGGCTTGACCGAGTGGTGGGACGACAGTGACGCGGGCGGTCCGGGCGTCGACGTCCCGGAGCAGCGCGGGGGACCGGCGTACATGGTGAGCTTCGGCTGGCTGCCGTCGCAGCTGCCCCCGCCGTCGTCGTCGGCCTCGACCTCGTCGGTGTCGGCGTTCCCGATCCCGGCACCCCGGCGGGCTCCCGACGACCTGCCCCGCGGGGGCGGACGGCGCTGATGGGCTGGAACAACCCGCCGGTCCGCTGGTCGGAGCTGGAACGCGCGCTGTCCGGGAAGCCACCGGCCCCGGACGGCGGCGACAGCCCGGCGTGGACGCGGCGTCGTGACCGCTACGAGGCGCCACCGGACTTCGCGGTCAAGGTGGACGACCTCGGCGCGACCCGCGCCCGCGTGCCGTACGTCGAGCTGCACTGCCACTCCAACTTCAGCTTCCTCGACGGCGCGAGCCACCCGGAGGAGCTGGTGGAGGCGGCGCAGCAGCTCGGGCTGGACGGGGTGGCGTTGACCGACCACGACGGCATGTACGGCGTGGTGCGGTTCGCCGAGGCCGCCAAGGAGCTCGGTGTGCGCACGGTGTTCGGCACGGAGCTGAGCCTCGGGCTGTCCGAGCCGCAGAACGGCGTGCCCGACCCGGAGGGCGAGCACCTGCTCCTGCTGGCCGTCAACCGCGACGGCTACCACGCGTTGTGCCGCACGATCACCACCGGCCAGCTCGCGGACGGCAGCGAGAAGGGACGGCCGGTCTACCGGCTGGAGGAGGTCGTCGCGGACACCCGCGACGACTGCGTCGTGCTCACCGGCTGCCGCAAGGGCGCGGTGCGGCGGGCGTTGGCGCGGGAGGGGCCCGAGGCGGCGTTCGCGCAGTTGCGCCGGCTGGTCGACCTGTACGGCGCGGACCGGGTGTTCGTGGAGCTGACCGACCACGGCTACCCCGAGGACGACCCGCGCAACGACCTGCTGTGGGGGATGGCGCACGACCTGGGGCTGCCGACCGTGGCCACGAACGCCGTGCACTACGCCGTGCCCGCACGCGGTCGGTTGGCGGCGGCGATGGCGGCGGTGCGGGCGCGGCGCAGCCTGGACGAGATGACCGGCTGGCTGCCGCCCGGCCGCACCGCGTGCCTGCGGTCGGGGGAGGAGATGGCCCGCCGGTTCGCCCGGTTCCCCGGCGCGGTGCACCGGTCGGCGGTGCTCGGCCTGCAGTGCCAGTTCGACCTCAAGCTCATCGCGCCGCAACTGCCGCCGTTCGACGTGCCGCCGGGGGAGGACGAGAACAGCCACCTCCGCAAGCTGACCTACGAGGGCGCGGCCCGCCGCTACCGCTCGATCGGTGAGAACCCGAGGGCGTACCAGCAGATCGAGCACGAGCTGAAGATCATCAAGGAGCTGAACTTCCCCGGCTACTTCCTCGTCGTGCACGACATCGTCTCGTTCTGCCGGCGCAACGACATCCTCTGCCAGGGCCGGGGGTCGGCCGCGAACTCCGCGGTCTGCTACGCCCTTGGCATCACCAACGTCGACTCGGTCCGCTTCGACCTCCTCTTCGAGCGCTTCCTGGCGCCGGCGCGCGACGGCCCTCCCGACATCGACCTCGACATCGAGTCCGACCGCCGTGAGGAGGCCATCCAGTACGTCTACCGCAAGTACGGGCGGCGGCACGCCGCGCAGGTCGCCAACGTGATCAGCTACCGGGGCCGGTCCGCGATCCGGGACGTGGCACGGGCGCTCGGCCACTCGGTCGGCCAGCAGGACGCGTGGAGCAAGCAGATCGACCGCTGGGGCCCGCTCCGGTCCACCGTGGAGGAAGGCGGCATCCCGCGCCCGGTGCTGGAGCTGGCCGCCGAGCTGGAGAACTTCCCCCGCCACCTCGGCATCCACTCCGGCGGCATGGTCATCTGCGACCGCCCGGTCAGCGAGGTGTGCCCGGTCGAGAAGGGCCGGATGACCGACCGCACGGTGTTGCAGTGGGACAAGGACGACTGCGCCTCCATCGGGTTGGTGAAGTTCGACCTGCTCGGCCTGGGCATGCTCTCGGCCTTGCACTACGCCATCGGCCTGGTGCGCGAGCACGAGGGCGTCGAGGTCGACATCGGCAACCTCGACCTGGGCGACGCCCGCGTCTACGAGATGTTGCAGCGCGCCGATTCCGTCGGCGTCTTCCAGGTGGAGAGCCGGGCCCAGATGGCGACCCTGCCCCGCCTCAAGCCGCGGACGTTCTACGACCTGGTGGTCGAGGTGGCGTTGATCCGCCCCGGCCCGATCCAGGGCGGCTCGGTGCACCCCTACATCCGCCGCCGCAACGACCAGGAGGAGTGGGACTACGACCACCCGTTGCTGGAGGGCGCGCTCAAGAAGACCCTCGGCGTGCCGCTGTTCCAGGAACAGCTCATGCAGATCGCCGTCGACGTGGCCGACTTCAGCCCCGCCGAGGCCGACGAACTGCGACGCGCCATGGGCGCCAAGCGCTCCACCCACCGCATGGAACGCCTGCGCGAGCGCTTCTACGAGGGTGCCAAGGCCAACGGCGTCGGGCAGGAGCTGGCCGAGAAGATCTACGCGAAGCTGTTGGCGTTCGCCAACTTCGGCTTCCCCGAGAGCCACGCGCTCAGCTTCGCGCACCTCGTGTTCGTCAGCGCCTGGTTCAAGCTCTACCACCCGGCCGCGTTCTGCGCGGCGCTGCTGCGTGCTCAGCCCATGGGCTTCTACTCCCCTCAGTCGTTGGTCGCTGACGCCCGCCGACACGGCGTGCGCGTGCTCGGTCCCGATGTCAACGCCAGCCTCGCGCACGCCACCCTCGAACAGGTCGACGGCGAGCAGGCCGTGCGCATCGGGCTGGGCGGCATCCGGACCATCGGTCAGCAGGTCGCGGAAAGCGTTGTCGCGCAACGGGAAGCGGGTCCATTCCGGGACATGGCGGACTTCGGCGCGCGGGTCCGCCTGACCACCGCGCAGGTCGAGGCCATGGCCACCGCCGGCGCGTTCGGCTGCTTCGGCCTCGACCGGCGTGCCGCGCTGTGGTCGGCGGGTGCCGTGGCGAAGATCCGCCCCGACCGCCTGCCCGGCACGGTGGTCGGCACCGAAGCCCCCGCCCTGCCCGGTATGGACGAGGTGGAGGTGGCCGTCGCGGACGTCTGGGCGATGGGCCTGTCCCCGGACAGCTTCCCGACCCAGTTCGTGCGGGAACGGCTGACCGGTCTCGGTGCCCTGGCGACCGCGGACCTGGCCGAGGTCCCCCACGGCACCAGGGTGCTGATCGGCGGCGCGGTGACCCACCGCCAACGCCCCGGCACGGCGGGCGGCGTCACGTTCCTCAACATCGAGGACGAGACCGGCATGGTCAACGTCGTCTGCACGACCGGCCTGTGGGCCCGCTACCGCAAAGTCGCCCGGACCAGCCCCGCGCTGCTGGTGAGAGGCGTGGTCGAGTCGGCGGAAGGCGTCATCAGCATCCGCGCGGAACGCCTGCAACACCTGGACCTGCGCATCCCCTCCCGCTCCAGGGACTTCCGATGACCACCGCACCTTCCTCTGCCACCCCCGCCTCACCTACCGCCCGCCCGCAACGAGCCGGACTCACGGCGGAGAAACGGCTCACGGCGAAAACAGGGCTCGCCGCTAGCCGCCACCGGTAGCGCTGGTCGGCCGACGGCTACGCCCGGTGGGCACCGGCAGCCGCACCGGCACCGGCACCGGCAGGGGCACCGGCAGGGGCACCGGCACCGGCACCGGCGCGGGCAGTGGGCAGTGGGCGCGGGCAGTGGGCGCGGGCAGCCACCGATCGGCGCGGGCGGTGGGCGGTGGGCGGCGATAGGTGGTTGGCGGGCAGTGGTTGGCGCTGGATCGGTTGGCCATGATCGGCGGCCCGGTCAGGAGGTGGGGCTGAGGCCGTTCGGCGTCCGCTGGCTGCGAGTCCTCCCTGACCATCGCCCGCTGCCCGGACCCGCTGCCCGGACCCGCTGCCCGGACCCGCTGCCCGGACCCGCTGCCCGGACCCGCTGCCCGTCGCCAGCGGACTCGGCCCGTCGCGTCCGGCCTGAGTCCGCCGCTCGCCGCCAGTGCCCGCCGCCCCGGCCTGCGCACCGACCAGGTCAGTTGCCCGTGGCCGCCCGTGGGCTGCCGCCCCGAGAGTTCGCCGGTCCCTGCGCCCGGCCGTGGCGGGGGGAGCAGCGTTGAGGAGCGACGTCGGGGATCAGCGGAGCGGGCGGTGAGGTGTGGGTGGTGAGGCGGGAGTGGCTGGTCAGTGCGGGGAGTCGGCGTTGATCAGGGCTGGTCGGCTTTGGTGTAGGTGGTGAATACGACGCCGGTGTCGAAGGTTCTGGTCGACGCCTTGGCGAAGCGGGCCACGGGGAATTCGCCGGCGAACAGGGGGATGCCCTTGCCGAACACGACCGGGTGGATCTTGAGCACCAGCTCGTCGATCTCGGGCAGCAGGGCGGCGGCCAGCCTGCCTCCGCCGCACAGCCAGATGCCCAGCCCGGACTCGGCCTTCAACTCGCGGACCTTGGCCACCGGGTCCGACACCACCTCCACGTCGGCGGGGGTGGTGCTGAGCCTGGACGACACCACGTACTGCCGCAGGTGTGGATACGGACTCGGTAGACCTCCGGGCACTTGATAGGTGGCCCGACCCATGAGGACGGTGTCGAAGTTCTTGTTCGGCACGTCGATGCCCATCGCCTCACGACCCTGCGCGGGCAGCGTGTCCGGGTACTCCTCGAACAGGGCGGTCATGTGGTCGCCCTCGAACAGGAAGTCGCCGAACCCGCCCTTCGGGTCCGCGATGAAGCCGTCGAGCGAGGTGGCGACGAAGTAGGTCAGGTTTCGCATGGGGGTTCTCCTTCACGGGGTGTGCCAACCACTGCGACTGTAGTACTATGGGTGCAGTGGTTGTCAAGGAGGGATCATGGTGCGTAACCCGACCAGGCGAACGGCGCTGGTCAACGCGGCGATCGAGGTGCTGGCGCGCGATGGTGCCCGAGGTCTGACGTTCCGAGCCGTCGACCAGGAGGCGGGCGTGCCCAACGGCACCGCGTCGAACTACTTCGCCAGCCGTGACGACCTGTTGCGGCAGGTCGGTGAGCACATCCACGTCCGGCTCACCCCGGACGCGCAGCGGCTGGCCCTGACGATGGCCGCGCCACCGGACAAGAGCCTCGTGGTGCGCCTGCTGCGAGAGCTGCTGGAGCGGCTCCAGGTCGACCGCACGGGTTACCTGGCGCTGCTGGAGCTGAGACTCGAGGCCACCAGGCGCCCCGAGCTGCAGGCCGCGCTGACCAGGACGATCAGCGAGAACCTGGAGCAGAACGTCCGCTTCCACCTGGACGCGGGACTACCCGGCGACCGCACCACGGTGGTGTCGCTCTACCTGGCGATGAGCGGGCTGATGGTCGAGCACCTCACCCTGCCCGACGTGCTGCCGGAGGAGGAGATGACCGAGCTGATCACGGCGCTGGTCGACCGGACGTGACCGCACCCGACGCGCACCGGACGTGACCGCACCCGACGCACCCGCGCTGAAGATCGGCACCGGAGAGCGGCACCGGAGGCGCGAGCGTCCGAGTGCGAGGGCGCGTCAGCGGTCCAGCGGACCACCGATGATGGTCATCGCCACCACGATCACGGCGAACCCCAGCCCGGAGTACAGCAGCGCGTCCAGGCTGCGCCCCCGGATCGCGATCAACCCCGCCTGCTCGTCGGTCACCAGCACCCGCAGCAGCGCCGCGACCAGCAACGCGGCGCCGATCAGCACCGCGCCCTGCCGCCAGTGGTACTGCACGATCCTCAGCAGGCCGAACCCGACCAAGCAGAGCACCAGCGCGAACGGCAGGTGCTTGCCCGCCGCGGACCGCCAGCGCTGCTCCGGCAACAACTCCACCGCTTCCGCCTCAGGCCGTCGCCGCAGTGCGCTCGGCCGCCTCGACCGTGTTGGTGAGCAGCATCGCAATGGTCATCGGACCCGCGCCACCCGGGATCGGCGCGAGGAACCCCGCCACCTCGGCCACGGACGGGTGCACGTCACCCACCAGGCCGGCCTCGGTGCGGGTGATGCCGACGTCGACCACGGCCGCGCCGGGCTTGACCATGTCCGCGGTGATCAGGCCGGGGCTGCCCGCGCCCGCGACCACGATGTCGGCCCGCCGCACCTCGGCGGCCAGGTCCTTGGTGCCGGTGTGGCACAGCGTCACGGTGGCGTTCTCGGACCGCCGGGTCAGCAGCAGCCCGATGGGCCGGCCGACCGTCACGCCGCGACCGACCACGGTCACGTTCGCCCCGGACAGCGGCACGTCGTAGCGGCGCAGCAGCTCCACCACACCGCGCGGCGTTGCGGGCAGCGGCGCCTCGTCACCGAGCACGAGCTTGCCCAGGTTGACGGGGTGCAGGCCGTCGCCGTCCTTGTGCGGGTCGATGCGCTCCAGGATCGGGTTCGGGTCGAGGTGCCGGGGCAGCGGCAGCTGCACGATGTACGCGGTGCACGCCGGGTCGGCGTTGAGCTCGTCGATGACCTGTTCGAGCTGTTCCTGCGTGGTGTCCGCGGGCAGGTCGCGCCGGATGGACGTGATGCCGACCTTCTCGCACGCCAGGTGCTTGCCCCGCACGTACGAGTGCGAGCCCGGGTCGTCACCGACCAGCACGGTGGCCAGACCCGGCGTCACACCCCGCTCGCGCAACGAGGCGACCCGCGCGCGCAGGTCTTCGAAGATCGCGTCCCGGGTGGCCCTGCCGTTGAGGATCGTCGCAGTCACGGGCCTCATCCTCTCATCACCGCCGGGCGGGCAACGCGGCGACCACCACCGCCAGCAGCGTCAACGCCGTGCCGACCAAGGCGACCACGGACACCTGCCCACCTGCGGCGGGAGCGACCACGTCCACCGCCAGCGCGCCGACGAGCTGCCCCGCGACCTGGCACAGCCCCACCAGCAGGACGCCGAGCCACCGCACCGCCAGCACGGCCGAACCGATGGTGAAGATGCCGAGCGCGCCGCCCGCGTAGAACCACGGCCCGGTCGGCGCCTGCGCGGGCAGCCCACGCGCCACCACGTCCACCGCGCACACCACCAGCAGCACGGCCGTGCCGGTGGCGAAGTTGACCAGCGTGGTCACCCGGGCGCTCTGCGCCGCCTCGCGCACCAGCCCGTTCACGGCCTGCTGCCAGCCCAGACCGATCCCGCCCAGCGCGGGCAGCAGCGCCAGCCACAACGCCGACGGGTCGCCCGCCTCGTCCGACACGGCCACCGCGACCGCCACCACGGCCAGCGCCGCACCCGCCACCCGCGGCCCGGTCAGCGCCACCCGACCCGCCGGACCGATCCCCGCCCGGTCCACGAACAGGCTGCTCACGGCCTGCGCGCCCACCCCGGCCACGGTGAACACCGCCACGCCGAGCGCCGCGATGGTCAACCCCTGCGTGGACACGAAGAACGCCCCGCACGCCCCGCCGACGCACTGCCACCAGCGGATCCGCCCGTCCCGCAATGACGACCACAGCCGGGCCAACCCGGCACGTCCGGCGGCCGTCGTCGGCACACCCAGCAGCAACAGCGCCAACCCGCCGCCGAACGACACCAGCGCGGCCAGGAACCCGTCACCGAACACGTGCCCCAGCTCGCCGTTCAACCGCCCTTGGACCGCCAGGAACGCCCCACCCGCGAACGCGAGGAACCCCCAGACCAGCCGAACCCGGTCACGCAACCGGAACCGCCTTCCGCTCGCGGACCCGGCTCGCCAGGAGCGCGCCGAGCAACGCCGCCACCGTGCTCGCACCGGCCGCCGCGGCCGGTCCGGAGTGGTCCAGCAACGACCCGGCCAGCGGCAGCGCCGCCGCCGAGCCCGCCGTGGTGAACGTGCCCATCCAGCCGAACGCCTCGGCCTTGCGGTCCTCCGGCGAGAGCCCGCTGATCCGCTCGTTGTTGGCCGCGATGGCCGGCGCGATCGTCGTCCCTCCCACCACCAGCACCAGCCCGACCAACCACACCGGGGACGGTTCCAGCACCGGCGGCAGCACCAGGACCAGCGGCGCGACGCCCACGGCCATCAAGAGGATCCGCCGGGTGGGCCTGGCCCGCCCGACGAACCCGCCCACGACCAGCCCACCGGCCACCGACCCGACGCCCCACACCGCCGTCAGCACCCCGGCCATCGCGGGTCTGCCCAGGTCACGGGCCCAGGCGATGATCAGCATGTCGATCGACACCAGCGACGCCACCACGCAGAACGCCGAGGCCAGCGCCAACGTCAGCGACCCGTCGCGCAGCAGCATCCGCCCACGGCGCCCGACCTCGCGCACCACCGGCCGGTCCAGCCCCGCCCGCCGCAACGCGCCGCCGAAGCCCAGCGCGCCCGACACCGCCAGCGCACCGCACAGCCACAGCGCGACCTGCGCGTTCCACACCGCCACCACGGTCGCCGCCAGCGCCGGGCCGACGATGTACAAGGCCTCCTGCACGGACGCCTCGACGGTGAACACCGCCGACTGCGCCGGACCGGTCGCCAACCTCGGGAAGCTCGCCCGGCTCAGCGACGTCACCGGCGGCATGGACAACCCGGTCAGGAACGCCACCACCGCCGCCAACGGCCACGCCGGACCGGGCAGCACCCCGGGCAGCACGCCCAGCACCACGATGCCCACCCCGTAGCCGGACGACGTGACCAGCAGCAACCGCCCTGCCGGGCTCCGGTCGGCGGCACGGCCCCGCACCGGTCCCGCCACGCCCATGCCCAACGTCAACGCGCCGCCGACCACACCGGCCACGGCGTACGACCCGGTCCACCCGGCCACCAGGAACGACACGGCGACCGGCGTGCCGGGCAGGTGGACGCGGCCGATCATCGACCACAGCAGCACGGACAGCAGGTGGGGTATCGCGGCGAGTTCCCGGTATGGACGGAGCACGGTGACACTCTGCCCGGACACCCCGCGACGGGATGCCGAATATCCGTGGGAACCCACCGGCCTCGGTTAGCGTCAGCACCTCAGACGGCGCTCACGAGGGGACAGCTGTGACCGATCCGACAGGACGACGGGCCGAGCTGGAGGCACGCAACGCCGCCATGCGCGAGCAGGTCGACTCCCTCCTGGGCGAGCTGCGGGAGAAGACCGCCGAGCTGCGGGAGACCCAGGCGCAGGCCATGGCGATCACGGCGACCGCGGTGTCCAAGGACGGTGCCGTCCGCGCCACCGTCGACTCCGCCGGCGCGTTGACGTCCCTGGAGCTCTCCGCGAACGCCTTCGAGCGCACCACCCCCGACAAGCTGGCCCGGCTCGTCACCGAGACCGTGCAGCAGGCCATCGCGAAGGCGCGCACCGAGCTGAACGAGGTCCTGGCGCCCGCGCAGCAGGGGGCGAGCATCGACCTGTCGGAGATGCTGCCCGGCGTGCCGTCGCTGGCCGACCTCATCCCCCAGCCGCCCGTCGTGCCGCAGTCGTCGACGCCACCACGTCGACCCGCGCCGCCTTCCGACGATGACGACGGCGACAGCATCATGGACAGGAGTGGCTGGTGAGCGGCTTCGATGTCAGCGTGTCCGGCCTGCGCCGAGGCGCGGGCCAGTTCGGCGCGGCGGGCGATTCGCTGAACGGCGTGCTGGAGGCGCTGAACTCGGCGTTGCAGGCCGAGGGGCAGTGCTGGGGTGGTGACGAGTCGGGGCAGGCGTTCGCCAAGCAGTACGTGCCGAACTCGCAGGCCACGTTAGAGGCCTTCAAGAACCTCGCGCAGGCGCTTGACGGCATCCGCACCGGCGTGGAGCAGACCGCCGATGCCTACGAGGGTTCCGACCAGGGCAACGCGACCGGGATCTCCCGGACTTACTGAGGGGCACTGCGGTGGGTATCGAGATCCCGAGCGAGGTCACCTGGCTCTTCCCGATCGTGGTCGGGCAGAGCTGGCCGGAAGGTGACGAGACGGCGCTTCGGCGGATGGCCGACGCCTACCGCACGGCCGCGCAGGGCGTGAAGTCGGTCATCGACGAGGGCAACGGCGCGGCGTCGACCGTGTTCGCGAGCCAGACCGGCGAGGCCGTCCAGCGGTTCGAGGAGTACTGGAAGAAGTTCTCCGGCGGCGACGACTTCTACCTGCCGAAGCTGCAGAAAATCTGCGATCAGCTCGCGGAGAGCTGCGACAACACCGCGTTGGAGGTGGAGTACACCAAGCTGTCGATCATCGCGTCGCTGATCGCGCTGGCGATCGAGATCGCCGCGCTGATCGCCGCGGCGTTCGGCACGTTCGGCGCGTCGACCGCGGGCATCCCGATCGCGCAGCAGGCCACGCGGCTGATCGTGCAGTTCACCTTCCGGCAGCTGATCATCGCGATCCTCAAGGAGGTCGCGATCTCGGTGGGCATCGACGCGGCCATCCAGCTCGTGCAGGTGGTGCGCGGCGACCGCGAGTCGTGGGACTGGGGCAAGACGACCGAGGCGGCGGTCTCGGGTGCGGTCTCCGGGCTGGTCGGCGGTGTGTCGGGAGGCGTGAAGTTCCAGGGTGGCGGGCTGGCCGGGCAGGTGGCGGTCGGCGCGACGCGCGGTGCGGTCGAGGGCGCGGTGTCCACGGTCGGCACGGCGGCGGTCCTCGGGCAGGACATCTCGGCCAAGGACGTGCTGATGGGCGCGTCGGCCGGTGCGGTGTCCGGCGGGATCGGCGGGGCCAAGGAAGGGATCACCGTCGAGCCGCCGCGGATCAACGTCGGCGGGCCGGACGGCGGACCGCCGAACATCGGACCTGCTCCCGGTGGCGTGCCGGGTGGTTCCCCCGGTGGTGTGCCCGGTGGTTCGCCTGGTGGTGTGCCCGGCGGTGCGCACGGTGGTGTGCCGGGTGGGTCACCCGGTGGTGCGCCGGGCGGCAACGGTGGGCCTCCGGTGAGCCGTGAGGGCCTGAACCGTCCTCTGGCGGGGACGACCGCGACGTCGTCGGTGGCCGCCCCGCCCGCTCCCGGTCCTCGGGTCAGCGCGCCGCCTTCGGTGGGTGGGGACTCCTCACCGGGTGGGTCGTCGACCGGCGGCGGTTCTCCCGCGCCTTCGACCTTCGGCGGGATGCCCGGCGGGAGCCCCGCCGGGACGCCCGGTGGTTCGACCAACGGCACGTCCGGCGGGACGTCCAACGGGCGCGGTGGTGCTTCGGTGCCGACGTCGGCCGCCGGCGGTACCGCCGGGCCTTCGATCGGTAGCCGGCTCGGCGGTGCTCCTGCCGCCACCAGCCCGGTGACCGGTGGTGCGGTCCCCGGTGGCGCGGCGTCGAGCGGTTCCGCGCCGGGTGGTTCGGCTGCCGGCTCGACTCCTGGTTCCACTCCGGGCGGTTCCGCCGCCCGTGTCCCCGGCGGGATGCCCGCCGGCGGTTCGCTGCCCGGTGGGCCGGCGTCCACGCCCGGGGCGGCTGCTGCTTCCCCGACCGGGCTGG
>NZ_JBFAAX010000119.1:0-15145 GCF_040639995.1 Actinosynnema sp. NPDC023658
GGTGACCGGGTTCCTCGGGCCGAACGGCGCCGGCAAGTCCACCACCATGCGCGTGCTCCTCGGCCTCGACCGGCCCACGTCCGGCACGGCCCTGGTCAACGGTCGGCCGTACGCCGGGTTCGCGGAGCCGCTGCGGGAGGTCGGTGCGTTGCTCGACCCCGGCGCGGCGCACCCCGGCCGCACCGGGCGCAGCCACCTGCGCATCGCCGCGCGCGCCAACGGGATCCCGCGACGCCGGGTCGAGGAGGTGATCGAGCGGGTCGGGCTGGAGGGCGCCGCCCGTCGCCGGATCAAGGGCTACTCGCTGGGCATGCGGCAGCGCCTCGGGATCGCGGCGGCGCTGATCGGTGACCCCGGCGTGCTCGTGTTCGACGAGCCGGTCAACGGGCTCGACCTCGACGGCGTCCGGTGGATCCGCGGGCTGCTGCGCGGGCTCGCGAACGAAGGCCGCACGGTGCTCGTCTCCAGCCACCTGCTGAGCGAGGTGGAGCAGATCGCCGACCGGCTGGTCGTCATCGGCCGCGGCCGGTTGATCGCGGACGCCACGACCGAGGAGATCCTCAACGGGCTGGGTCGCGTCCAGGTGCGCGTGCGCAGCCCCGAGCCGGACCTCCTGCTGACCGCGTTGCGGGAACAGGGCTTCGAGGTCGAACGGGTCGAGGACCGCGAGCTGCGGGTCGACGGCGGCACGGCCGAGGAGGTCGGTGGGCTCGCGCACGCCCGGCACCTCCCGTTGCACCACCTCTCCGAGGTGCGCCAGTCCCTCGAGGACGCCTACCTGGAGCTCACCAACAGCAGCGTCGAGTACCACGGCCACGAGCCGGTGCCCGCGACGACGGAAGGGGCGAAGTGACGACCGCCGGCACGCGAGAAGTCCACAGTGGACGTGTGTTCGCCCGCACGTGCGCCGCCGAGTGGAGCCGCCTGTGGACGGTGAAGGCCACCTGGTGGTTCCTGGCGGCGGCCGCCGCGGTGATGGTGGGGATCGCCACCCTCGCGGGACTGGAGGCGGCGGCGAACCCGGATCCGACGCCGGGCGGCTCCGCCTGGCGGGCGGCGGCCGTGACCGGTCTGCCCGGCCAGTTCGCGCTCCTCGCGCTCAGCCTCACCGCCGTGACGTCCGACTACGCGACCGGCGGCATCATCCCGACCCTCCAGTGGACGCCCCGTCGCGCGATCCTCTTCCTGGCCCGCACGACGGTGGCGGTGGTGGCGGCGACGGTGCTCGGCGTGCTGCTGGCGTCCGCCGCCACGCTCGCGTCGTTCCTCGCGGCGCACCCGCTGCTGACCTTCGACGGCGGCGCGGACGTGCTGCGGAACGTCGGGTTCGTCTTCGCGGTCGGGTCGGCGTTCGCGGTCGGGCTGGGCTTCCTGCTGCGCAACACCGCGGGCACGCTGGTCACGGTGTTCCTGCTGATGCTGGTGCTCCCGCTGATGCTGCCGAACTTCGGCTACGCGTGGACGACCGCGATCGCCCACGCGCTGCCGGGGTCCGGGGCGGCGTTCCTCCTGATCGGACAGGTGCCGGGGATGACGCAGACGTCCTCGGTGGTCACCATGCTCGCCTGGGCGGTGGGCACCCTGGTGCTGGGCGGGCTGCGGCTGGCGCGCGACGACGCCAACCGGTGACCGGTCGCCGTCGATCGGGACGGCCCGGAATTGTCACCCCTCGTTGTTACGCTCCGCGCCCAACCCGGAATCGGGTGATCGGAGAGGTGACATCGCATGCACAGGAACAAGGTCAAGGCGGATCTGCTGCGCGCCCTGCACGCGGACGGGGTGCTGGTGCTCCCGAACGCCTGGGACGCGGGCAGCGCCGCGTTGATCGCGCGGGCGGGCGCGAAGGCCGTCGCCACCACCAGCGGCGGCGTGTCGTGGGCGCTGGGCAGGCCGGACGGGCAGGGCCTGACGCGTGAGGAGATGGTCGAGCAGGTGCGGCTGATCGCCGCGGCCGTGGACGTGCCCGTGACCGCCGACGTCGAGGGCGGTTACGGCCACGCGCCGGAGGACGTGGCGACGACCGTCGAGGCCGTCGTCGACGCGGGCGCGGTCGGGGTGAACATCGAGGACTCGAAGGGGTACGGGGTGCCGCTGTTCACCCCGCAGGAGCAGGCCGCCCGGGTGCGCGCGGCGCGGGAGGCGGCGGAGCGCGCCGGGCTGCCCGAGCTGGTGGTCAACGTGCGGACCGACGTCTTCCTGTTCCAGGTCGGGGAGCCCGGCGGCAGGCTGGACGACGTGCTGGCGCGGGCGGCGGCCTACGCCGAGGCGGGCGCGGACTGCCTGTTCGTCCCCGGCCTGGTGGACCTCGACGTGGTCGGGCGGCTGGTCGAGGCGTCGCCGTTGCCGATCAACGTCATGGCGGGCCCCGGTGCGCCGAGCGTGGCCGAGTTCGAGGCGGTCGGCGTCCGGCGGGTCAGCCTCGGCACGGCTGTCGCGCAGGCGGCGTACTCGGTGGCCCTGCGCGCGGCGGAGGAGGCGCTGACCAAGGGCACGTACACCGGGCTGGAGGACGCGCTGGACTTCGGCGCGGTCAACGGCGTCTTCACGCACTGACCACAACCGTGCTTGGGGGGCACGGAGCGGGGGCGAGGGGCGCGCGAGGGAGGCGGCCGGGGGAGGCACGCGGGGTAGGGCGCAAGAGGGAGGCGCGGGGAGGCGCGGGGGAGGCGTAAAGAGGAGGCACAAGGGGGAGGTGCGCAAGGGGAGGCGGACGGGGGAGGTGCGAGCGGCACAATGGTTGTCATGCCATTGCCAGTCGCCGTGCACACGGTGATCGACAGCCCGGTCGGTGAGATCACGCTCGTCGCCCGGGACGGGGTGCTCGCGGGCCTGTACATGCACGAACACCGCCACCGGCCCGCGTGGGAGACGTTCGGGGAGCCCTCCGCCGAACCGTTCGACGAGGTGGTCGCCCAGCTGGAGGAGTACTTCGCCGGCGCGCGGACGGAGTTCGACCTGCCGCTGTCGATGGCCGGCACGCCGTTCCAGCGGACGGTGTGGGACGCGCTGAAGGACATCCCGCACGGCGACACGGTGTCGTACGGCGAGCTGGCGGCCCGCATCGGCCGTCCCACCGCCTCGCGCGCGGTCGGGTTGGCCAACGGCAAGAACCCGATCAGCATCATCGTGCCGTGCCACCGGGTCGTCGGCTCGACCGGCGACCTGACCGGGTACGGCGGCGGGATCGAGCGCAAGCGGATGCTGCTCGGCTTCGAACGCGGCGACCTCACCTGGTGAAGGCGGAATTCGCCCGCCTCCACGGTGCCACGCCTGACACCCGCGCGTCCACATCTCGACAAGGGCCCCGAGCGCTCGGTCCGGTTCGGACGGTGGGCCACCCGTCGTGCTGTGCACCGAAAGCACGATGGCGCGGCGGCCGGGTGCCGCCGCGCCATCAGGTGCGGTGTTGTCGCGGAACGGTCAGCTCGCGGCGCAGGAGACCGAGGGCCACGTCCAGTTGCCGTTCGCCTGGATCGTCACGCCGAAGTTGTTGCCGCTGCCGTTGGGCCTGGCGGTCAGCACCTGGGCGCTCGGGTAGCTCGCGCTGATGTTCCAGGTGGACAGGATCTTCGCCGGCGACGGCACGTTCATCGTCACGGTCCAGTTGTTCGAACCGCTGACCGACACGTTCAGGTTGTACCGGTCGCTCCACTTCTCACCCGCGGACAGCGAGGCGGTGCAGCCGCCGGTGCCCGGCGTGCCCGTGCCCGGGTCGCCGCCGCTCGGGACGCCGTCGACGGTGACATTGGAGCTGCCGCTGCTCTGGTAGCCCTCCGTCGCCAGGATCATGTAGTTGTGCGTGCCCAGGTTCATCCCGTTGCGCGCCCACGCGTCGAAGTGGTTGCCGGACGTGATGCTGCCGCCCGTCCTCTTCGACTGCCGCACGCTCCAGTACTGGTCGAAGGTGCGGGTGCCGTCGATGGACGGCTGGTTCACCCGGGTGGTCTTGTAGATGTCGTACGTGCCGCCGTCACTGGTGACCGTGCCCTTGTACGTGCCGGTGGGCCGGTACGTGCCCCAGTTGTCGACGATGTAGTACTCGACGAGCGGGTTGCGGGTCCACCCGTACAGCGTCAGGTACGCGTTGCCGGACGGGTTGAAGCTGCCCGTGTAGTTGACCGTGCGCCGCCCGCCGGTGGCCCAGCCCTTGCCGGCGACGAAGTTGCCGGTGTTGCGCCACGACGTGCTGTAGTTGCCGCCCGACCCCAGGTCCATGGACACGGAGCCCTGGCTGTCGGTCCAGAACGAGTAGTAGTACCCGTTGTTGGTCCCGGTCTGGTTGGTGGTCACCGCGGCTTCGGCGTTCGACGTCACGATCGCCATGAGCAGGAGGGTGATCGCCGCCAGCGGGACGGCTCTCCTGCCTCTGATTCTTCCGGACATCGGAGGATTTCCTTTCAGCAGCACTGCTGATCGATGCCGAAAGCATCAAGTCGCCGCCGTGGGGGTGTCAACGGGTTGCGAAACTTTCCGAACCGGTTCGCCGAAGGTTGCGCCCCGACCGCGCCGGGACTCTCCACGCGTGCGGACGCTCGCGTGCCCGGCACCGCTGGGAGGTGCCGGGCACGCGTGTCGCGCGGATCGTCAGCCGGCCGTGCAGGTGAGCATCGGTGACCCCGGTGCGCCGGTGGACGCCCCGATGAAGCCGAACGTCGTGCTGCCACCGGGCGCGACGGAGCCGTTGTGGGCCGCGTTGCGCGCCGTGATCGTGGTGCCCTGGGTGGTCAGGGTCGCGTTCCACGACTGCGTGACCTTCTCACCGCTGGTGTAGCTCCACGACACGGTCCAGTTGCTGATCGCGGACGTGCCCGCGGTGACGCGCACCTCGCCCTGGAACCCGCCCTGCCACTGGTTGACGATCGTGTACGTCGCGGCGCACCGCGCCCCACCCGGTGCAGTGGTGGTGGTGGTCGTCGTAGTGGTCGTCGTGGTGCTGGTGGTGGTGGATGTCGGCGTCGTCGTGGACGTCTGCGTGGTGGTGGACGTCGGCGTGGTCGGGCCGCCCCAGCCGGACGTGGAGTCGAGCCAGGCGATGCGGCGCTGCATCCAGTCCCGCATGGCCTGCACCTGACCCTGCCAGGTGGGCGCGGTCGGGGTGTTGAAGAAGCCGACCGTCCGCGAGCTGAGGTTGGGCCAGCGCTGGAAGTTGCGCTGCGCGCCGTTGGTCAACGGCCTGGACAGCGCGTCGATCCGGGTCGCGAGCGCGCTGTCGGAGAACAGGCCTTGGCGCAGCGACTGCCACCGCGACTTGACCTGGTTGACGAACGCGGGGTCGCGCAGCAGCTGGGTGTACCAGTCGTTGGCCTGCGGCTGCCGGGTCTGGAGGTACTGCCACCCGGCGACCTGGTCGTTCTGGAAGTACCCGCCCACGCCGAACGTGAGGTCGAAGTCCCACAGGGGACCGGCGAAGATCTTGGTGTCGCGGTCCTTGTAGAAGTGGGCGCTGCGGAGGTAGGCGTCCATGCCTCGGCTGAGCTCGTTGAGGATCATGTGGTCGATGAACGAGGGCACGTCGATGTACTTCTGGTACCCGGTGGTCGGGTCGGCGAAGTTCGGTGCCCTCAGGACGTCGTTGAACTCCTGGATGTGACCGCGCAGCCATTCCTTCTGCTGGGCGTTCAACGGGTCGGGGTCGGCCACCTCCAGGTAGTTCCAGCAGGTGGCGGCGGCACCCGTGCACGGCAGCGTCGGCTCCTCGGCGGCCATCCACTCGAACTTGAAGATGTACCCGCCGGTGATCTTCGGCAGCGTCGTGTCGTCCTCGTCGAGGTCCTTGAGGTCCAGGCGGTTCTTCGAGTTCTTGATGGTCTCGACCATCATGTAGACGCCCATGTAGTCGTTGGCGCCCACCGGCGTGGCGTCGGGGTTGAGGTAGAACTCGACGAACTTGTACCGCGGCGCCTTGAGCCCCATCTCCCGGCCGAGGTCGTAGATGAACGCCTCGCGGATCAGCGACTTGTCGGTGAACGGCCCGCGCAGCACCCAGTCCGAGTCGGCGGGCATGCCGAGGACCGGGTAGTCGGCGTCGTCGTTGGCGTTGTCGCGGAACTCCAGGCGGTACGGCGCCTTCTCGAACGAGGCGGACGACTGCCCGCGCAGCTTGAAGCCGGTGCGGGTGGCGACCGTCGGTGCCGCGGCCAACGACGTCGTGCCGTTCGCGCCCGGCTCGAAGATCATCGCCGCACCGTCGATGTACTCCTTCTGCGGCTTGCCCGCGCCGTAGGAGTCGACCACCACCACCGGCAGGTCGTGCACCGTGGTGGTCTGCTGGGCGACGTACATGGCCGTGCCCGGCGCACCGGACGCCGCGCCGTTGACGAACGCCTGCGCGCGCAACTGGGTGGTGCGGGTGAACTGCAACGACGTGCCGGAGTAGACGGGTGACTGCGCGGTCGGCAGCGTCCCGTCGGTGGTGTAGCGGATCTGCGCGCCGCTGACCGCGGTGCTCAGCGACACCGCCACCTGGCCCTGGAACGTGCCGCTGGGCACCGAGAACGCGATGTCACCGACCAGGTCGTCGGCCGCGGTGGCGGCGGCGACGGCGTCGGCGGCGGAGAGCTCGGCCGATCCGGTGCCGGCACTCGGTTCGGCGCCGGCCGACAACGGGACCAGGAGCCCGGCGAGGAGGATCGCGGCCACCGCGAGCCCCTTGCTGCGAAAGGTTGCCGCGGCGTCGTTGCCACGGGAGGTCACACGCACGATGCCTCCTGCTCGGTTCGGGGGGAGGGGGTCGCCGGCACCGGGCTCACCGACGACGTGGTGTCGCGGAAGTGGCGGCGCAGCGTCCGCCGCCAGGGCGCGTCGGGCAGGTCGTGGCGGAGCGCGGCCAGACCGGTGGCGTACTTGGAGATGCGCACCGGCCGCACCCCCCGCCGCCACAACATCCGGTCGACCGGGGTGGCGGCCGACGTGGTCTTGGTCTCGACCACGGCGAGCCCGGCCAGCCGCAGCGCCGCGTCGTCGTGCCGCCAGGACAGCGCGGTGTCGATGGTGACCCGGCTCGCGGTCTCCGGCAGCAGCAGGGTGGTGCGCTGGTAGTCGGTGACCAGCACCGGGTCCAGCGAGCTGCCCGCCTCCGGGGTGATCGACTCGCGGGCCAGCGCCTCGTCGACGAAGCCGCGCCCGGGGTGCACGGTGGCGCAGTCCCGCGCGTGGTACGGCAGGCGGTGCTTGGTGATGCTGCCCCGCGCCCCGCTGATCTTGACCTCCAGCCAGCACTCGGCGGAGTCGAGGTACGTGCGGGTGCGCACCTTGAACCGGCGGCGCCTGCGGTAGGCCGCGGAGTGGAAGCTGACCAACCGCGGGGTGTCGAAGTACACCGACTGGTACCGGAACGTGCGGTCGCCGTCGATCTCCAGCACCCGCGCGTGCGGCGCGAGCTGGTCCAGCAGGTGCGGCAGCGCGTCCGCCGGCACGACGTACTTGCGGTCGACCCTGGTCTGCAACGCCGCCCGCTCGACCAGCTCGGCCAGCCCGACGGGGGCCAGTCGCGCCAGCGCGGGCTCGAAGGTCGTCGTGGTCATCGGCGGGCTCCGGAGTGCGCGGGCGTACCGGCCGCGCCGGTCAGGGCGCGCTCGCTGAGCGCGTACCGGACGTCGACCACTGTGGTCTCGTTGACCAGGTCGAGCCGCTGCACGGTGACGGTGTGCACCCTGCCGTCGAGCAGCTGCTCCAGGAGCGCGACGAGCGTGACGTGGTCGGTGACGGCGGAGTCGAGCACCAGGATCTGGTGGCGGTAGTTGCGGAACAGCCGCCGGTTGTCCCCGAGGAACATCACGACGACGATGAGCGCCATCAGGCCGCCGTTGAGCCACAGCGAGGACGTGCTCAGCGCGCCGAGCAGGCCGAGCGCGAGGGCAGAGAAGTAGTACGCGACCTCGTGCTGGTCGAGCTCGGTCGAGCGCAGGCGGATGATCGACAGCACGCCGAACAGCGCCATGCCCAGCCCGATGCCCGCGCCGGTGTTGCTGGTGCTCAACGCGCTCGCGACCGCGAGAACGCCGATGTTGACGCCCAGGTAGGCGACGACCAGGTCGCGGCGGCGGTGCCGGGGGAAGTAGAGCCCGAAGACGAGCAGGACCACCGCGCAGATGTCGATCGCGAACAGGACGAGTTGGGACATCTCGTTCGTTCCTCCTGAGCCACAGGCCGAAGGTCGGCTGGGCACCGCCCGCTTCTTGGCGGGGGTCTGCAGGACGGTCGCCGAAACTTTCGAGGTTTGAGATAAACTTTCGGGAACTGGTTCGAAACGATAGGGGCGACCCTGGTGTCGCGTCAATGAACTACTGGTGTACCGCCGTGTATCAAAAGGCGGAGACGTCGCTGGTAGAGGTCATTCGGCGGTCGACTTCGCCGCCTTTCGGCAGAGGCGGAACTGCCAGGTGGTTCCGGTGCGAATGGCGTAGAACTGTCCGAAACTTTCGTGCTGATCTGCACTAATCGGGTCATGGGGATCGGGACCGGGTGATCTCGCCGCCCGACCGCCGTGACCGCCTCCGGCCCCGACCTCCGTCACTCGACGCGTGGTCGCCTATCGGCCGGACGGGTGTTCGGGTGACGGCCAGTTGCTCAGGACGGCGTGGAGCGCGTCCAAGGTCCGGACCCACGACGACTCCGTGTCACGCGGGTGGTGGCGGAAGCCGCCCGACGCCTCCAGTGCTGTGTACCCGTGGAAGGTGCTGTGCAGCAGCCGCACGGCGTCGGTCTGGTCGGGCTCGGGCAGGTCGTAGCCGCGCAGGATCGCGCGGGTCATCTCGGAGTGCCGGTCCGCCCGGCTCGCGGCGGCGATCTCGGGGGTCAGCTCGACCTGCATCGCGGCGTACCGGCCGGGGTGCTCGCGGGCGTAGTCGCGGTAGGCGTTGGCGAAGGCGACCAGCGCGTCCTTGCCCGCGCGCCCGGCCAGGGCGGACGCGCCCCGGTCGGCCAGCTCGACCAGCGCCAGGACCGCCACCCGTTCCCGCAGCTCGCGCGCGTTGCCGACGTGCGAGTACAGGCTCGCGTCCTTGACCCCGAACCGGCGGGCGAGCGCCGAGACGGTCAGGTTGTCGAAGCCGACCTCGTCGGCCAGCTCCGCGGCCGCCTGCACCAAGCGCTCCACGGTCAGCCCCACGCGTGCCATTCCGCACCTCCCGAAACCTAGAGGCTCTAGGTTAGCGCATAGTCGTTTGTCCTTGCTGTCTAGGTGACGTAGCTTGGGTGGCGTGGAACCCGTAACCGAGCGCGAGATCCGCGCGTCGTTCGTCAACTGCACCAAGGGCGAGGCCAAGCGCCTGCCCGTGCCGGGTGACCTGTCCGCGCGGCCGTGGGACGACCTGGACTTCCTCGGCTGGCGCGATCCCGCGGCACCGCAGCGCGCCTACCTGGTCACCCCGTCCGGCGACGGGCTCGTGGGCGTGGCGCTGCGCCTGGCGTCGTCGGACGTGGGCCGGCCGCGGCGCACCATGTGCGCGTTGTGCCTGACGACCCACCAAGGGGGCGGCGTCTGCCTGATGACGGCCCGCAAGGCCGGTCGCAGTGGGCAGCAGGGCAACTCCGTGGGCGTCTACCTCTGCGCCGACCTGGCGTGCTCGCTCTACCTGCGCGGCAAGAAGGACGCCGGTCCCGGCGGGCGGCTGCACGAGTCGCTCACGCTGGAGGAGAAGGTCGAGCGCACCGCGGCCAAGCTCGACGCCTTCCTGGCGAGGGTGACGGGCTGAGCCGCGGGCCGACGACCTGAACCGCGGCACGGCAACCGGGTCCGCGTGCCGGTTCCCGCCGTGTCCGTAGGTGCCCGGCCGAGCCTCTGTGGACTGTGATCCGGTTTCACCCACGGGAAAAAGGAGGTTGGCGTCGGGGTCGCCGCGGGTAGGGTTGGAGGCGATCGGGGCGCCGGCGCCTCTTTGTCGCGCCCATCTTTTCCTTCTGGGGGACCAACGCATGACATCCGCAGGTGTGTCCGACGCCGTGTCGTCGCCGCCCGCGCTCAACCGCGGCGACCGCGCCGTGATCGGCGTGCTGCTCGTGGCCACGTTCGTGGTCATCCTGAACGAGACCATCATGGGCGTCGCACTCCCGGTGCTGCTGTCCGAACTGCACGTGACCGCGGCCGTCGGCCAGTGGCTCACGGCGGGCTTCCTCCTGACCATGTCGGTGGTCATCCCGATCACCGGCTACCTGATCCAGCGGGTGCCCACGCGCGTGCTGTACGGCGTGGCGATGAGCCTGTTCAGCGCGGGCACCCTGATCGCCGCGCTGGCGCCGGGCTTCCCGGTGCTCCTGGCCGCACGGGTCGTGCAGGCGTGCGGCACGGCGATCATGCTGCCGCTGCTGATGACCACCGTGATGACGCTCGTGCCGCCGGCCCGGCGCGGCGCGGTGATGGGCAACATCTCCATCGTCATCTCCGTCGCGCCCGCCATCGGCCCGACCGTGTCCGGCGTGCTGCTGGACGTGTTCAACTGGCGGGCGATGTTCTGGGTGGTGCTGCCGATCTCGGTCATCACGCTGCTGCTCGGCCTGCGCTGGGTCACCCGCATCGGTGAGGCGAGCAGCGCGCCGATCGACGTGCTGTCGGTGGTGCTGTCGGTGTTCGGCTTCGGCGGGCTGGTCTACGGCCTGTCGAGCATCGGGCAGACCGGCGGCGGCTCGTCGGTCGCGCTGTGGGTCTCGCTCGCGGTGGGCGTGCTGGGTGTCGTCGCGTTCGTGCTGCGCCAGGTGTCGTTGCAGCGCCGCGAACGCGCGCTGCTCGACCTGCGCACGTTCAAGTTCCGCACCTTCACGCTGGCCAGCGCCCTGATGATGGTGATGATGGGCCTGCTGCTCGGCGTCGTGACGATCCTGCCGATCTACACCCAGAACGTGCTGGGGCTCGACCCGCTGGCCACCGGTCTGCTGCTGCTCCCCGGCGGTCTGCTGATGGGCCTGCTGTCGCCGTTCGTCGGCCGCCTCTACGACCGGGTCGGTCCGCGCGTCCTGCTCATCGTCGGCACGGTCGCCACCAGTGGCGCGCTGTGGTTCGCCACGACGTTCGACGCCTCGACGCCCACGGCGCTCGTGCTGGTGTTCCACCTCGTGCTCAGCCTGGGCCTGGCGTTCTCGTTCACGCCGCTGTTCTCCTCCGGCCTGGGCGCGCTGCCCGCGCGGCTCTACTCGCACGGCAGCGCGATCTTCAGCACGACCCAGCAGCTGGCCGCCGCGGCCGGGGTGGCGCTGCTGGTCAGCGTGATGAGCGCGGAGGCGGCCCAGCTGGCCACCTCCGGCCGGCCCGCGATGGCCGCCGAGATGGGCGGCATGCACGCGGCGATCGTGCTGGCGGCGATCCTGTCGCTGCTGGCGGTGGCCGGTTCCTTCCTGGTGAAGGCCGGCAAGGCCGAATCGCCCGAATAGCGGTCACGTGCGCGGGGACGTTCTGATTCGTCCCCGCGCACGGGCCGGTTTTCGGCGCTGTTTGTTCACCATCGTGAAACCGCGGAATTCCCCGCGGAATGCATTGCGCCTCTTCGAACGTGTGCGTTAGCGTGCCTGTCGGGAACGCTCCCGGAACGGGTTTTACCTGTTCAGAAGCGTGAACCGACATTCACTCCGCGTCCGGTCAAGGGAGCGCGCAATGACCGTGAAAACCCTTGTGTCAGCCACTGCCCTGGTCGCCGTCGCGGCCTGGGGACTGCCCGGGACAACGGCTGTCGCCGCGACCGCGCACCACGAGGCCGAGAACGCGGTCTGCACCGGAACCGTCGACAGCAACTGGTCCGGTTACTCCGGCACGGGGTTCTGCAACGCGGACAACGCCATCGGCGCCCACGCGCAGTTCACCGTCACGGCGACGGCGGCGGGCACGGCGACGGTCGTGGTCCGGTTCGCCAACGGCGGCACGACCGCCCGACCCGCCGACCTCCTCGTCAACGGCGTCACCGCGCGGTCGGTCTCGTTCGAGGCTACGGGCGCGTGGTCGACGTGGGTGTCGAAAACGCTCACGGTGACCGTGCCGTCGGGCACCGTCGCCATCCGGCTCAGCCCCACGACCTCGGCCGGGCTGCCGAACGTCGACTACCTGGACTTCACCCAGGACGACACGCCGCCGGCCGCCGGCGCGCTGTACGTGGCGCCCGACGGGAACGACGCCAACCCCGGCACGCCGGCCGCGCCGCTGCGCACGGTCCAGCGCGGTGTGGACCTGGTCCAGCCGGGTGGCACCGTCTACCTCCGCGCCGGCACGTACGCGCCCAGCACCAACGTCCAGCTGCTCAAGGACGGCACGGCGAGCCAACCGATCACCTTGCGCAACTACAACGGCGAGCGCGCGGTCATCGACGGCGAGAACATGCCGTACACGCCGGGCGCGGTGGGCTCCAGCATCCCGCGGGCCGAGCGCGGCGCGATCCACCTCGAGGGCGATCACTGGCGGCTGATCGGCCTGGAGATCGTCCACGGCCCGTACGGAGTGTTCGGCCTCGACACGAACGACACCGTCTTCGAGCGGCTCGTCACGCGGGACAACTACGAGTCGGGGCTGCACCTCCAGGGCGCGTCGGCCGGCAACCTGATCGTCGACCTGGACTCGTACGGCAACCGCGACCCGCGCAAGAACGGCGAGAGCGCCGACGGCCTGGCCATCAAGGAGGGCTCCGGCGCAGGCAACGTCGTGCGCGGCGCGCGCCTGTGGAACAACGCCGACGACGGGCTCGACTTCTGGATGTTCTCCTCGCCGGTCCTGCTGGAGAACAGCCTGGCGTGGGGCAACGGGTTCAACCGCTGGAACCTGCCCGACTTCACCGGTGACGGCAACGGCTTCAAGCTCGGCGGCAACGGCGTCGCCGCCGACCACACCGTGCGCAACACGATGACGTGGGACAACTCGGCCGGCGGTTTCGTGGACAACAACAACCCGGGCCGGCACCGGGTCGAGCGCAGCACCGCGTGGCGCAACCCGAAGACCGGGTTCCAGTTCGACCGCTCCGACAGCACGTTGACCGGGAACCTGGCCGCGGGCAACGGCACCGACGTCTCGCTCGGCTCGAACTCCGACGGCAGCGGAAACTCGTGGGACCTCGGCGGCACGTGGTCGTTCGCGAGCACGGACCCGTCCACGATCACGGGGCCGCGCAACGCCGACGGCTCCATCCCGTCCTCCGCGTTCCTGCGCCCGGCCAACGGCGCCGACGTGGGCGCGCGCTTCTAGCCGCCGCACGGCGGGGCCGGGCAGCGCGCCCGACCCCGCCGAGGCGTGCGCCTACCCGCAGCGCCAGACCGTCGGCAGGGAGTTCGCCCCCGCGCTCGGGACGCTGCGACCGGCGACGGTGCCGTTGTCCGCGGACACGTCGACGCTCGGCCGGTCGGTCAGCGTGGCCGCGCGGGTGGCGAGCTGCCACGTCGCGTAGGTGCCGGTGGCCGTGGACCAGCCGACCGACTGGCCGGACCGGTTGATCGACCGCAGGTAGGCGCTGCCCGCCGGTCGGGACGGGACGCCGTTCTGGTCCCACAGCACGCCCTTGCCGTCGTAGCCCGACGCCGGGTACGTCTCGCCCGCCACGCGGCCGTTGGACAGCGACCAGCCCCGCACGGTGGTGGTGTCGGACGGGTTGGCGAGCTTGCGGGCCGTGCCCGCCTTCCACAGGTACAGCGCGGTGGCGGAGCTGGAGTTCCGGGCCGGGTAGTGCTCCACCAGCACCGTGCCGTCCTGGTCGACGGCCTTGGCCTTCGCGTAGCCGGTGGTCGGCAGGCCGGTCAGCGCCACCGGCGCGGAACCGCTCGCGGGCCACAGCACGGGCGTGTAGATCGAGTACGGCGCCGTGTCCGGCGGGGTGCTCACCGCGCTGCCCACGATGTCGCCGTTGTCGTTGACGCCCTCGACCAGCGCCCCGGTGTAGCCGCTCGGGGTGGGCAGCTGCTCCAGCTTGCCGTCGCGCGAGCGGAAGCCGCGCGGTCCGGCGACGTAGCCGACGACCGTGCCCTGCCGGTTCACGCCGGTGACCGTGACGTTGCTGGTGCCCAGTTGGCCGAGGTCGGTGACCTGGCCGTCGGACCAGCGCACCGCCTTGATGATCATGGACAACCCGCGGGTGACGACGTAGGCGTAGCCCGCGTAGCCGCCGCCGCTGTCGGCGGCCGTGACGGCCCCGTTGGGCAGTCCCGCCGGGAGCGGGAGGTAGGTCGGCGTGCACGTCGCGGCGGACGCGGCCGGCGCGGTGACCGCGACCAGCGCGCCGGTCAGGGCCACGACGGCCACGACGGCCGTGCGTCTGATGCTCATGGTGCTCCTCAAGGTGTCGGAGTGCTGCGTGCCCACCGTCAAGGCACCGACTGACCGACCGCTGACCGACGGCTGACTCGACGCCGCACACCTATATGCCTATAGTGCTAGGTAGTTAGTTAAATGGAGGCAGTGGTGATCCGGTTCCACCTGGACGGCAAGTCGGGCCTGTCGCCCTACCAGCAGCTGGTCCGGCAGGTGCGGCACGCGCTGCGGCTGGGCCTGCTGCGCGAGGGCGACCAGCTGCCGAAGGTGAAGGACGTCGTGGCGGACCTGGCGATCAACCCGAACACGGTGCTCAAGGCGTACCGGGAGCTGGAGCACGACGGCCTGGTCGCCGCACGGCCCGGTGTCGGCACGTTCGTGACGGCCACGCTGCCCGGCACCTCGCCCGCCGCGCTCGCCCCGCTGCGGCAGGACCTGCGGCGCTGGCTCGCCAAGGCCCGCCGGGCCGGGCTCGACGAGGAGGGGATCGAGGCATTGTTCACCACCACGGTCCACGCCGCGTCCGAAGTGGACACCGCGTGACCGCCGTCGTGCGCGCCCGGGGGCTGGGGAAGAAGTACCGGCGGCGCTGGGCGTTGGCAGGCTGCACGCTCGACGTCCCGGCCGGGCACGTGACCGGCCTGGTCGGTCCGAACGGCGCGGGCAAGTCCACGCTGCTCGGCCTGGCCGCCGGGATGCTCGAACCCTCCAGCGGCACGATCGAGGTGTGCGGCGGCGTGCCGGGCAGCGGTCCGGCGCAGCTGGCCAAGGTCGGCTTCGTCGCGCAGAACGCGCCGGTCTACGCGAACCTGACCGTCGAGGAGCACCTGCGCCTGGGCGCGCGCCTCAACCCCGGCTGGGACGACGCGCTCGCGCGGCGGCGGACCGCGCGGATCGGCCTGGCCCCGGGGCTGGCCGCGGGCAGGCTGTCCG
>NZ_JBFAAX010000120.1:0-15098 GCF_040639995.1 Actinosynnema sp. NPDC023658
AGCGGTGCGGCGGGACCGACCAGGTGCACGTCGTCCAGGACCAGCAGCAGCGGCTCCCGGCCGCGCGCCGTCGCCTCGCCCACCGCATCGCACAGCGACCCGGCCATCGCGTGCGCCCGGTCGGTGCGCCCGGCCTCGCCTGCCTCCTCGTCGTCCGCCAGGACCGCGGGTGGCTCGAAGCGCAGCTCGGGCACGGCCGCGCGCAGCACGTCGGTGAGCCGGTCCAGCAGGGCGGGCACCGAGTGGTCCCGGTCGGTGACGGTGTGCCAGGCGACCTTCGCGCGGGTGCCCCAAGAGGCCAACAGCGTGGTCTTGCCGTAGCCCGCCGGTGCGACCACCGTGGTGAGCCGGGCCGAGCGCGCCGCGATCAGCAGGTGGTCCAGACGAGGACGGGCAACGGCGTCGGTGATCGCAGGCGTCGTCATACAGGTTGTGTCGTCCGCCCGGCCCGGTTTCGTCCCGTGCGACCGGCGGTTCCACTCGATCGGAGCAAGCCCGCCCGGCACGGTGGCCGGGCGGGCCGCTGATCCTCAGCGCGTCGTCAGCTGGAAGTCGATGAACGCCCAATCGTGTCCCTCGTCGGTGTTGTGCAGCGCGAGGGAGCTGAGGTCGGGCGCACCGCCGCTCGGGATGGAGAACCACTGGTCGTTCGTGCCGTTCAGGTCCGTCGTGTCGTGCGAGTTCGCGCCCTCGTACAGCCTGCCGACGGCGTGGACGTGCAGCACACCGTCGTTGCTCACGTTGTAGAGGTGGTCCACCTCGACCCGGACCTCGCCGCCGCAGTGGCCCACCATGATGAACTTCGCGGTCCCGCTGTTGCTGCTCCAGAAGAAGTCGACCGGTTGGGTGAAGTAGCAGTCCTCGTTGGGGAGGACGGTCTCGTAGTCCTGGATGTGCATGTTGACCACGCCGGTGACGTGCACGGTGACCGCGGCGGACACCGGCTGGGACGCCGGTTCGGCGGAGGCGACCGGCGCCAGGCCGCCCGCGAGGACGGCGAGTCCCAGTGCGGCCAGGACTCGGCGCAGCTTGCTGGTGTTCATGTGCTTCCCCTCTGTTCGCGGACGCCGCTTCCGGCGTCACGGTGGAAGGGCGTTCAGTCGGGGTGAACGATGTTCAGCGCTTGAGGCGCCACGTCAGCGTCGGCCGCGGACCGGGGTGGTAGCCGCTGAACGTGCCGGTGCGGATCGCGGAATCGAGGTGGTGACCGAGGTCGGGGAAGGTCTCGGAGATGCGGGCGATGGCAGCACGGACCGCGCGGGTGATGTTGATCCTGGCCCGTTCCGCGGCCGATCCGGTGGGCCGGGCGCGTCCGCCGAGGCCGAAGGCCGCCGCGAGCTGCTGGGTGAGCGCGTCGAGCTCCCAGCGCGCCCGGGCGGCCCGCTCGGTGTCGTGGCAGGCTTCGGCGTCGGACAGCTCCTCCCCCAGCTCGGTCAGCCGGCGGCGGTAGGCCTGCTTGGCGGTGTCGTCCAGCAGCGGTCCCAGGTCGTCCGAGCCGCAGGCCGTCAACTCGGGCTCGACAGGCGGCGCGGTCGGCGCGGTCGGCGCGTGGGCGACGGCCAGGCGCAGCGCGTGCAGATCGACCCCCGGATTGGCCAGCAGCTCGTGCAGGTACCCCAGTCCCCTGGTGTGCCGCAACCGAAGCACGGCGCCCGACCAGTCCAGGGACCAGTAGTCGCCCTCCCGCGTCAGGGCCGCCACCGGCGAGGCCACCCCCGCACCGGTGAACCGGATCCTCAGTGACACCGTGTCGCCGTCGGCGGCCAGGTCGACCACCTGCCAGCTGCCGCCGGCGAAGGCACGGTGCACCTCCCTCAACGCATCCGAGACCGCCGACAGGGACATCTCCGTTCGTGATGCTCGGGGCATGCTCGACGCGGACATGCCCCGAGCGTCACAACGGGTCTGTGCGCGGCCTTAGAGCCGGCATAAAGATGTCGTGGCCGGACGCGCTCGTCCCCCGGCGGCTCGATCTTCGACGACGAGCCGTTCCCGGGGCCGGCGGTCCCGGGCGCGCTTCTCGCCGCGTAGCCGGGTTCACCGGCCCGCACCGCCACCGATGCCCGCGGCGTGCAGGATCCGCCGGACCGTCGAAGGCAGAATGGGAGGCGTGCCTCGGCTCGCGAGGGGCGCGTCCCTCTCCTGACTGGCAGTGAGGTCCAGGTGGAACGACAGTACGAGTACTTCGCCATCGTCACCAGCACCGGTCTTTCGCTGGAGGACCCGGCGTCCGTTCTGCCGGCGTTGGGTCGACGAGAGGGGGCGTGTGCACGAGGAGGAGTACACGAGCGATCTCCTCTGGATGCCGAGCACTTCGCTGAGCGGCGTCGGATCCGGTGCTGGGGAGGCTCATCGGGTCGACGTGGAGGCGGCTGTGCGGTTCCAGCGGTCGCTGCGCGACCGGGTGCTCCGCCAGGAGCACGAGGAGGACGGACAGGAGTACTCCTACTTCGCGTGGGTGGACTGGGGAGCTACGGCGGACGACCCCACCGGGTTGCTCCGCACGTGGGAGGTTCCCGGCGGGGCCGAGAGGGAGCAGCGCTACCTGCCCGGCACCGGCTGGCGGACGAGCTACGTCCTGGAGGACTGGCACTGCGGGCGTCAGGACGGCAGGTTCGACCGGGTAGACCAGGCCACCGCTGAGCAGATCATCCAGCGCTGGGAACAGCGTCGTGTCGAGTAGCACCATCCCCCTGTGCCACTCGAGAAGTCATCGTCCCTGTCCGCCCCGTCGGTGCTTCACCGGAGCGAGGCGTCGAAGGATGCCGAACTGCCCGTGTTGCGGCACGAGAACGCGGTCCTTCGTCTGCAACCCGACGTCCCGGAAGTGGGCGGAGGGCAACAAGGTGGAGCCGCACCTGAACCCATTACCCGGCCGAGGCTGCGTGGCAAGCTTAGGCTCCTGATGGTCGCAAGTCCGAATATCCGCACTATTGCGGCAATTCGGCGCCCATTGCCGGTCGAATTCTCATCCACCGCTAACGGTGTTCTCAGCCTGTCCCGGTACACATGCCTTCAGGGGAAAGGTGGAGAGCCATGGTCCGGGAGGCGCACAACGAGCTGAGCGGGACAGCCGACGCCTCGGCTCAAGTGCACACCGTCAACGGAGGGGTGCACTTCCACGGTTCGTCCCGCCGCAGACCCAGCACCTACGCGTGGCCCGCGCACGGCCTCTTCGCGGTCGCTGTCCTCGTCGTCCTGTCAGCCGGCCTTCTGTGGCAATGCGGCGTCCAGGCTCCGGAGCCCACGCCCGTGACAGGTGCACGAGGTCTCGCGCTGCGCATCCCGACTCGCCTGGATCGGGCGACGACCGGATACCAGGCGGACGTGCCCGACGAGGCGCAGGCCCTGCGCTGCGCTGCGGCGACGAGAACCACGGCCGGATCGGCATCGCCCAGTTTGAGGTGGACGATTCGCTGGGTGCGCTGGAGGTGGTCGCGCACGCCTACGCGGACAAGTGGGTTCGCCTGCGGTGGGGCGGCGACGTGATGACGAAGTACAGCGCACCCGAGGAAACCGGTCGGATCGCCGCGGACGGCGGGGCGCGCTACTACGGCGTCCACCTCACGGTCGATGTGCTCGCTCCGCGAGCGGAACCCTGCCTTGGACGCACGGGCGCCGTGCACGTGCTGGTCTTGGACGTGGGCAGCACCTACTGGGTGCTCGTCCTGTTCGCCACCACCGGAGGTGGCTTGGCATTCGGCGAACCGGTGACCTGCCGGGACCTCGCCGACATCGTGGCGAACGCGCGGCCCATCCGCTGACCGGTGTTCCGCACTCCGACGTCCAAGGACAGCAGTCGAAAGGCGGGCCGCGATCGGACCCCGCCGGTTTCGTGCCATGCCACTTCCACCTCCTTACCGACCTGGGGCCGGTGGTCGGTGTGGAGAACCCCGGGAAGATCCGTGAGGGAGGGGTGTACTGCGCGGTCGTGCTCGACGTGCACCCCCGCCGTGTCGTCGGCTGGCCGATCGACCCCGGTCAGACCGCTGCACTGGCCACCAACTCGCTCGGCATGGCCATCTCGAACCGGTCCTCGCTGTCCGACAGGGTGTCCTGCTCCGACCACGGGTTCGATTCACGTCATGGACTTGCGCTGGACGTGCCGAGGAATCGGGCTTGTACCGTCGATGGGTTCGATCGGCTACTGCTACGACAGCGCCATGGTCTGCGGTTTGACATCGCGATACCAGCGCTGGCGATCGGTCTTGTGGAAGCAGGATCGTTCTTCATGATCGACGGCAGGGAGCCGGTCCTTCGGTGGTGCCCTCTTCGCGGGTGCTCCCCCTGCCGTGTCTTCGCGTTCCCATTTCGTCACGTTACGATAGCCGAGGCGGCTTGTGACGACGTACCCTCTTCAGGTGACTACCGACTTAGGGCCGGACGATGTTCGCACGCAAGCCGACCTAGCGAACGCGATGGAAGCCGTCAGGCTGCGGGCTCGGATGAGTTACGGCGGCATTGCGGCCCGGTCGGAGTCATGGACCACGCGCATCAGCAAGGCGACCGCGAAGAACATCACAACCGGGGAAAAATTGCCCACAGAAAGCAGCCTTCGGGCTTTCCTGTGGGCCTGTCAAGTCGACAGCGCGGTGATCGACGAGTGGTGCACGGTGTTGAGCAGGATTCGGTTCGACGGCGAGGTCGACCGTTCTCCCGAGCCCGTGCGAGCCGCTGCATTGATAACGCCACCAGAGGGGGAAGCGTGGCGAGAGTTCTTCTCCTTGCCGTTGTTCGGCCGGATTATGAAGAGCGACGCCGCGATGATATTTCCCGCAGTGCGGGAGCTGGTGGACGACGCGATATCGGTATTGAGTGCCGAGTACGAGACTGGCCCAGCTTACACCTTACACGGAGTAAGGCATTCGGTCGCCGTCGTGCGCCGGTTGGGTCAATTGCTGGGGGCTGACATCAAGAGGCTCAATGCCCACGAAGCAGGGTTGTTGATCGTGGGCTCCTTCTTCCACGACGTGGGCCGGGTGCCGGGTTTGCCGGTGGAGATTTCGGCTAGCCACGTTGGGCGCTATTTGTCCAGTGCCGGTGGAACTGCGCCGCGGTGGGACCAGGATTCAGATGCGGTTCCAGCGCCGTTGGTCGAGGACTACTGCACCTGGGATCGTACGCGTCGACTGGAGGAGTACTTGAAGCGATTGCCGCGGCAGTGGTTCGACTGGGACGGCATACCCATGCGGGACCTGCTCGGCGTGGTGTGCGCCGAGCAGACCCGCCCGTCCGAGAAGGCTTCCTCGCTCGCGACGTTCCCAGGTGTCGACCTCGCGTTGTGTGCCAGCCTGCTCAGGCTCGCAACCCGCCTCGAGTTGTGCAGCCTGCGGTCGGCTCAGGACATCTACCGACGTCTGGGCATCGAGCGCCGCAGCGAACCTCGGCACAGTGCGGAAGACATCGAGTGGTCGGGCTATGTCCGGCGCCTGACCTTAGTCCCGAGGAGGCACAACGCGGACTACGTTTTCGAAGCCGAAGGCATTATTCTACGGCCCGTGGTCGAGTTCGACCTCCGGAACCTCCTGGCCGCTCTCCGAGAAGAGTTTCTCGACTGCCACGTTTCGAGAACGACGTGGAGCGATACGTGGCGGAAGCTGCCTCTGCCGAACACCGTTGAGATCGCCAAGTTGCGAGGGATCGGTTACACCTATGAGAAGCTGACCTTCGAGTTGGTCCGTGATGACGTGCTGGAACTCCTCGGAGGCACGAAACTCTACGGGAATCCCAATGTGTTCGTGCGCGAACTCCTGCAGAACGCCGTCGACGCGGTGCGATTACGTCGTCTCCTTGATCCCGACCACGAACGCGGCGCCGTGGCCGTCTCCTGCTGGGAGGAGGGCGGTTCGATCTGGTTCCGGATCGACGACAACGGCATAGGGATGGACCTGTACGCCATCCGCAAGTACTTCCTGCAGGTCGGCCGTTCCTACTACAACTCGGACGACCTCCGCCGGGAACTGCGGCACCTCAGCGCGCAACGCTCGAGGTTCGGCGCGATCAGCCGGTTTGGCATCGGGGTGATGTCCTGCTTCATGCTGGGGGACCGCATCGAGGTCAGCACGCGGAAGTTCGACGGCCGTGGCGAGCGCGGCACTGCCCTCCGGCTGTCCGTCGATCGACGGGAGGACTTCGCCACCCTACGCCGAGAAGGTCAAGGGGATGATCCCATCCTCGCCGGTCCTGGAGTGGCTGCCCTGGACTTCCGGGCAACGTCCGGTACCACCGTTGCGGTCCGCATAGATTCGGCGAAGCACTACGTCCCGCCGCAAGTCCTGCTGAAACACGCCGCATACTTCCATTTCACAGCGGAGTGCGCCCTCACGCTCAACGGCAACGAGCACGTCGGCGTGGACCTGCACAAGCCGATCATCGAACGAGTAACTTCAGTGAAGCGGAGTCTGGGCAAGGCGCGGAAGTCCGAGTTCACGGCCAGGCACCTCGGCAAGGTCACAATCTACGCGGTCCCGCTGGACGTGACCGGTTCTTCGTCCGAGCCCCGGGTCCAAGGTCAGCTTGTCGCCATTGTCGCGTTGCCGCCCGCCGTGCGGGATCAAACGCTGCTCCATCTACTGACCCCGGTCAAGCGCTCGAAGTTGCACCCGATCATCCGCGAAGCGCTGGCCGCGACACCCGTACGGGTCGAAGCGAGTGCGGATCTCTCTTCCGTTTCGATCAACTGCGACTGGAAGGAAGGAACGCGCGAACTCTTAGCCGGTCTGGACCTCGATGATCTTCCGCTGAATGAAGAAAAACGACAGGATGCGGTGCTGCAACGCTTGAGAAAGCGTTTCAACGACGAGTTCGGAGATCTGGACGTGCGCGTGATGACCTACCTTGGAGAAGGGGTCCACTTCGAGGACGAGTACGAGGGATTCGGACTGTCCAAAGCAGTATCGAGATTGCGCTGGTGGGGACACAACGGCATTACCCTGCCAGTCAAGAAACGGTACGAGTACGCCACTGATGACCTCGAGGAAGATTTCGATGACGAAATCGAGTTCGACTACATGAAACTTCCGTCGTCGACAACGAGTACTGGCGGAAATGTCCTCCTCGTCGGCAACATCGGCTTCACGGATGACCTTCGTCCAGACCTTTCGCTCGCCCGGGACGAGTTAGAGGATATCCCTTTTGCCATGCCCGCAGCGTTACTGCTCGCACTCGGCCGGGCAATCCCAGCGGAAGTTCCCGAAGAAGTGAGGAACGCGCTCCTCGAATTTTTTCGAACCTCGCGGTTACTAGAAAGCTACGAGACCGTGGACGCCGGAACCGTCCTCGACGCCGTGGAGTCGATTGAGGGCGGCTGGCTCGATGAGCCAGTACTCTCGACAAACGGCATAGAGCACACTATCACCCAAGTGGTCGAAACTGCCGCGATAGAACCAGTGGAGTTGGAGTTCGACAAGAGAGCACTGGGGTACCACCGCTCGACCTTCACACTCGTCGGAACATCACTCGCCCAGCGGTGGTTGAACTTGCGTTGGAGCTTCGCCGACAACTCTTCAGGGGATGGGCACATCATCGCGGTCCCTGAACGGAACTTGATGCCCGCCGAAGTCTTGAGGTTCTTCCCTCCGCTGACTTTCATGCAGTATGAGACCGGCGCGGAACTCCGAGTCGGTGAAGGTCCCTGGAATGCGGCACATCCACTCTGCTCGTGGCTCATCTCCCGGGGGGTCGAGATCAGAGACCGCCTTCCAGCTTATTTCGACGAATTGAGGGAGATCTTTCTCCGTGTGACCGACGGTGATTTTCTTTATTACGCCGAGGAGAAGCACAAGCAGGGCCTGATTGATATGAACAGCATAATTGAGGAGTATTCTGTCGACGATTACCTTCAGGATGTAGATGACGTGGATGAGGCTGAGGTCAGCCGAGTCCGCCTCGCCTTGATCAAAGTGTTCGTCGATCGTGTGATCGCCGCCGCACCTGACCTGAGCCCGCCCCGCGAAGTCACGGCACTGCCCGACGCCTGAGGCTCACGGCGGGCACGGTGTCACGGCTGAAGCGCCTGTGCCGGTTGTCAGTCGTTGCTCTTGGGTGACTGAGCCAACGCGAAGCCGAGGATGGCCAGCAGCATCGCCTCGGTGCCCGCGAACGCGGCGGCCCCGGCGACGACAGCCTCCACGAGGCCGCGGTCGGCAGCGCGGAACAGGATCGCGCCCACGAGTCCGGTGACGGCGCTCGAGAGCACTGTGATCACCAGCCACAAGAGGCGTTCTCGGGTATTCATCCGTAGCTCCTTCGGGGACGCTGAGGCGTTCTGCTACTCCAGGAGATCAGGTCACTTCGTTCACCGACCTGGAGTGAACGAAGTGCACGGGCGGTGAACGGTGAACTTCGCCGGGTTGGGCCACCGGACACCGTGCTTCGGTGGCATCGCGCCTGCTCGCGAAGAAGTGGACCTACCCAAAGCGAACCGGGCGCCCACCGATGGACGACACCGTCGTGGCATTGACCGAGGGGGCCCGGGAGGACACCAGCCGGCGCTACCGTCGCATCCAAGGTGAACTGCTCACACTCGGCCACCGAGTGGCCGCCTCGACCATCCGCCGAGTGCTCAAGCCCCCTCGGACACCGCCCGCACCCCACGCGGCACCGACACTCATGGCCACGATTCCTGTACGCGCAGACCGCGAGCCTGCTTGTGGGGTGCCAGAACTCTGCATTGGGGCGCTGAGCTGCGGCGATCGCGCACCGTGTGCTGCAGGAGCATGATCGTGAGGCGTGGCGCTACGACTGCTTTACCTGATCTTCGTCCGACTCGGTGACTGGCTGGTCCTGCTCGGCCGGTCCTCCGCGGCCAAGGACGTCGAGTTGCTGGTACTGCGGCACGAAGTCGCCGTGCTACGCCGGACCAATCCCCGCCCGCGACTGGACTGGGCCGATCGTGCCGTGCTCGCCGCGTTGGTCCGACGCCTACCCGACTGGTTACGACACCACCGGCTGGTGACGCCGGGCACCGTCCTGCGATGGCACCGCCGACTGGTCGCCAAGAAGTGGACCTACCCGAACCGCACCGGCCGACCACCGACTGACGATGCCCTAGTAGGACTTCGTTAGGTCGAGTGGTGGGGTGTGTAGGCGGTGTGATCTTCTGTGGCGCTGAGGCCGGAGGAGATGGCGCTGGTTCGCCCGGTGATCGAGGACTTCGCCGCAGACATGTTCGGCGGGTTCGCCCGGCGTGACCAGCGAGCCAAGGGCGAGCTGTACCTACGTGGGCTGTTGTTGGACGGCAAGCGCAAGTCGATGCAGCCCATGGGTGAGCGTCTCGGGGTGGATCACCAGCAGCTCCAGCAGTTCGTCACCACCTCGACCTGGGACGACGTCGAGGTCCGGCGGCGGTTGGCGGTGTGGGCGCGGGACTTCGTCGATCCGGACGCGTTCGCGGTGGACGACACCGCGTTTCCCAAAGACGGGTATTCCTCGCCGGGGGTGGCGCGGATGTACTGCGGGGCGTTGGGCAAGACTGCGAACTGCCAGGTCGGGGTGAGCGTGCACGCGGTGACGGACTGGGCGTCGGCGGCGCTGGACTGGCGGTTGTTCCTGCCCGAGTCCTGGGACGACCACAAGGCCACCACCCCGGACTCGGCCGCCGAAACCCGGCGGAGGTGGGAACGGTGCGCCATCCCCGACGACCAGCGGCACCGGGAGAAGTGGCGGCTGGCGCTGGACATGATCGACGAACTCACCGGCTGGGATCTGCCCGCGCGGCCGGTGGTGGCCGATGCCGGCTACGGCGACGCCTTCGGCTTCCGCCAGGGGCTCACCGACCGCGGACTGACCTACGCGGTGGCGGTCAACCCGATCGCCACCGTCCACCCCGGCTCGGCGGTGCCGGTCACGCCCGCCTATTACCAGCAGCGTGCCTTCATCGAGACCTCGCCGAGCAGGTCAGCCGCTCAATCACCGCATCAAACCCACGTTCCCGCGGACGCACGGACATCGGCACGAGCGGACGTTCACGCGGATGGCTGCGTAGCCGTCGGTCGTTGGTGACCTCCTGCTGGATTGGACGAGTCTCGACCTGCGTTGCTGGTTCGGCGCGCTATGGTCAAGCATGGTGTCTGAGCGCGGAGGGGAGGTGAGGTCGTGGCCACGGCTGACCAGGTGAAAGCCATGGTGAAGAGTCATGCGGAGGGCGACGACACCCGCTTCTACTCTGTTGCCTTGCAGGTCGCTGCTGGGGCGGCGCGGCAGGGGCAGAACCGGTTCGCGCAGGATCTCCGGGATCTCGTCGACACGCTGCGTACACAGCAGGGCGCGAAGTCGGTTGCGTCGCGTCCGGTCCCGGTGGTTCAGCCGCGCGGCGAGCTGGCGCAGCTACTGACGGTCACCTACCCGCAGAACCTCCTCGCCGACCTGGCGCTCGATATGAACGTGCGGGAACGGCTTGCCCGGGTGCTGCTGGAGCAACGACAGAGTGACCGCCTCCGGTCGCACGGCTTCCAGCCCCTGCGGCGGCTGCTGCTGACCGGCCCCCCAGGGACCGGCAAGACGATGTCAGCACATGTATTGGCCGGTGAGCTGCGACTTCCCTTGTTCATGATCCGGCTGGACGGGCTGATCACCAAGTTCATGGGGGAGACGGCCGCGAAGCTACGGCTGATCTTCGACGCGCTGTCGGAGTCCCGTGGCGTCTACTTGTTCGACGAGGTCGACGCACTCGCGGGAGACCGCGCCGCCGGGAACGACGTCGGCGAGATCCGGCGGGTGCTGAACTCGTTCCTTCAGTTCCTTGAGGTCGACACCTCCGACAGCCTGCTGGTCGCCACGACCAATCACCCACAGCTCCTCGATCGGGCGATGTTCCGCCGCTTCGACGCGGTGATCGACTATCCGCTGCCCGCTGGCGAGGTTGTGCGCGACGTGATCCGAGCCCGCTTGGCCAACGTCCCCACCGACCGGCTGAACTGGTCGAAGATCAACGCGGGGGCCGATGGCCTCAGCCACGGCGAAATCACCATCGCCGCGGATCTGGCAGCCAAGGAAGCGATTCTGGCCGGCAACGGCCGAGTGACCACGACGAGCCTCTGTGCGGCGCTGCAAGAGCGGCGCCAGCACCTGCTCGGCTGATCCCCAGGCAGCGCCGTGCCAGAACCACGCGATCGCCCCCATCTGCACATCCCAGTCCCAGCGCGAGCCCTCGACTACTCACCACCACCGCGCGCGATCGCGGGCAAAGCAGTCCCGGTGCCAGCGGATCGGCGCCAGCACGGCCGGCAGCTGCACGACGCTCTGCGACAGGTCGATGCCGATGCGACGGAGCGACGGCGTCAGCGTGAGGTGGAGGTCGAGGGCGCGATTGACGGCGTCTATGTCAGCTTCGAGAGCTTCCCCGGGGTTCAGCTTGCGCTGGAGAAGCTCGACCCCCGGCAGGGTGCTGTCCATCCGGAGCTTCGGTCAGTGCAGGAGGTGGACCTCGGCAACGGCGTGACCGTGGAACGAGCGACCGTATTCGTCCCGCAGGGCAAGCTCAACCACTTCCTGGACCGGATCACCCAGTACGTCGAAACCGCAGACGCCGCGAAGCCCCGCAATCGGGAGCTGGTGGACCGTATCCAGGCGGTGCGGACGGCTTCAATTGCAGCGTTGTGGACCGACCCTCCTGACGAGTTCCCGGAGCAGGCGCAGATGTTCTGGTGGGAGGCGTGGCTGCGCCGCCGCGACGGCGACGAGGTGACCCGGTTTCGCGCGTTCGCTACAGCCGCTGGGCTGCGGACCGGTCGTCGCAGCCTCGGGTTCGGGGACCGCACGGTCCTGCTGGTCGAAGCGACCGTCGAGCAGCTCGCCTCGGCCGTCGACGTCCTCGACGACCTGGCCGAGCTGCGCCGGCCGCACGATCCGACCCAGTTCCTGGCCGAAGGTGACGCGACCGAGCAGTCCGCCTGGATCGGCGACCTCGTGGACCGGCTCGAGCCCGCCGACCCCCAGGCGCCCGCAGTCTGTGTCCTCGACAGCGGCGTCTACCAGGAACACCCCCTGCTAGAGGCCTCGCTGCCCCTGACAGACTGCCACGCTGCGGACCCTTCATGGCCGGTCTACGACGACCTGGGACATGGCACCGAGATGGCCGGACTTGCCTTATACGGCGATCTTGGACAGGCCCTGGCTTCACCGCAGCTGCTGCGGCTGCGGCATCGGCTGGAGTCGGTCAAACTGCTTCCACCGCCGCAACGGCAGAACGCCCCCGACGTCTATGGCGCGGTCACTGCCGCCGGAACGAGCCGAGCCGAGATCCAGGCACCCACACGCCGGCGGGTCTACTCGCTCGCTGTCACCGCACCCGCAGCGGCGTCGACGAACGGCGCGGCAGCCGGGCAGCCGTCATCCTGGTCGGCCAGTCTCGATGCACTCGCCGCCGGTCGCAGCGTCGTCGCCGCCGAGGACGGGCTGGTGTTCCTCGACGACACCGACCACGACGCGAAGCGGCTGTTCGTCGTATCGGCCGGCAACGTACGGTCCTGGAATTCCGGTGACGAGCATCTCGACCGCAGCGACCTTGAACCAGTGGAAGACCCGGCCCAGGCGTGGAACGTGCTGACCGTTGGCGCATACACCGAACTGGACACCATGACCGGCGCTACCGCCGACTTCGCTGGCTGGACGCCCTGGGCGCCGCGCGGCGAACTCTCGCCGTTCAGCCGCACCTCGGTCGCGTTCAGCCGGACGTGGCCGGTCAAACCCGACGTCGTGCTCGAAGGCGGCAACGTCGCCCGCTCACCGGACGGCACCACGTTCGACACCCCGCCGAACTTGCAACTCCTGACCACCAACGCACCTCTGAGAACCACGCGCCTGCTGACCACGACCTGCGCAACCAGCGCCGCCACCGCCCAGGCCGCGGCGCTGTCGGCCGCAGTGATGGCGGAGTACCCGTCCCTGTGGCCGGAGACCGTTCGGGCGCTGATCGTGCACTCCGCCGAGTGGACACCAGCGATGAAGGCCCAGTTCCCAGCCGGCAAGAGGAAGGCACCCCGCATCGCCCTCCATCGCCGCTACGGCATGGGCGTCCCCGACCTCGCCCGAGCCACCCACAGCGCCACCGACGCCCTGACCCTCATCGCGCAGGACACCATCCACCCCTTCGACGCGGGTGCCATGCGCGAAATCCACCACCACGATCTGCCTTGGCCTACCGACGTGCTCGCCGGCCTCGGAGAAGCGCAGGTCCGCCTGCGGGTCACGCTGTCGTACTTCATCGAACCCAACCCCGGCCGGCGCGGCTGGCAGCGTCGCTACAGCTACGCCTCCCACGGTCTTCGCTTCGACATCCGCCGCGCGACCGAGTCCAACGCCGAATTCCAAAAGCGGATCAACGAGAAGGCCCTGGCCGAAGACGAGCAGCGAGCCACCTCCAGCAACGACACCGGCGAGTGGTTCTTCGGCCCCGACCACCAACGCGCACCGGGCTCCTTGCACACCGACATCTGGTACGGAAACGCCGCCGACCTCGCCCAGCGCGGCGCCCTGGCCGTGTTCCCCGTGACCGGCTGGTGGAAAGAAAACAAGGCCCGAGACCGCAGCCAGGACGGCGCCCGCTACGCCCTAATCCTCTCGATCGAGACACCAAACCTCGACGTCGATGTCTGGACACCTGTAGCCCAACAGATCAACATCCCGGTCGCCATCACCACAGCAACGTGAGACCTGCTCTCAATCACCGTCGGCACGAGCGGACGTCCGGGACGTGGAGTGCGCGACGGACGGCACGTCGTTTGGAGGACTGCGGGGGTGCTTGATCCAACGGTCTTCACCGATCCGGAGAACTGGTCCGGTGGCTTCTACGAGTTGTCTTTGGAGGCCGGTGACCGCGATGACCTGTGGGGTTCCAGAACTCTGCACTGAGGCGCTGAGCTGCGGCGATCGCACAGAAGTAGCTGTAGGAGCATGATCGTGGGGCATGGCGCTACGACTGCTGTACCTGATCTTCGTCCGGCTCGTTGGCTGGCTGGTCCTGCTCGGCCAGTCATCGGCGGCCAAGAACGTGGAACTGCTGGTGCTGCGGCACGAAGTCGCCGTACTGCGCCGCACCAACCCCCGCCTGCGGCTGGAGTGGGCCGATCGCGCGGTGCTCGCCGCGCTGGTGCGCCGACTCCCCCAGATGCTGCGCGAGCACCGATTGGTGACACCGGGCACCATCCTGCGATGGCACCGGCGCCTGGTCGCGAAGAAGTGGACCTACCCCAACCGGACCGGCCGCCCACCGATCGACGACGCCGTCGTAGCGTTGATCGAGCGGATGGCGCGGGAGAACGCCGGCTGGGGCTACCGCCGGATCCAAGGTGAGCTGCTCAAGCTCGGCCACCGGGTAGCCGCTGCAACGGTCCGCCGCGTGCTCAACCGCCTGCGGATACCACCCGCGCCCCATCGTGACACCGACACCTCGTGGCGACGGTTCCTGCGCGCTCAGGCCGCGAGCATGTTGGCCTGCGACTTCTTCCACGTCGACTGCGCCGTCACCCTCAAGCGGATCTACGTGTTCTTCGTGATGGAAGTCGCCACCCGCTACGTCCACATCCTCGGCGCCACCACCAATCCCGATGGTCCTTGGACTACCCAGCAGGCCCGCAACCTGCTGATGGACCTGGCCGATCGGGCCGACGACTTCCGGCTCCTCATCCGTGACCGGGCCGGACAGTTCACCGCCCCGTTCGACGCGGCCTTCTCCGGCGCAGGCATCAAGGTCGTGAAGATCCCACCACGGTGCCCGCAAGCCAACGCCCACTCCGAACGCTTCGTCAAGACCGTCCGACACGAAGCCACCGACCGACTACTCATCCTCAACGAACACCACCTGCGAGCGGTACTCGACCGCTACGTCTCCCACTACAACCACCGCCGACCACACCAGGCGCTACAGCTCGCACCACCGCGACCGGACCAGCCGATCACGCAGCCGCACCACACCTCGATACGTCGCCGACCAGTCCTCGGCGGCCTCATCAACGAGTACGAACCCACAGCCGCCTAACCGCAGGTCAAGCCATGTAGCTGACTTCTGGAACCCCACAGCTCATGAACCTCAGACCGGGCCGACAGCTTCCGGTTCCTCATCCGCGACCGGGCCGGTCAGTTTACCGCTTCGTTCGACG
>NZ_JBFAAX010000121.1:0-14768 GCF_040639995.1 Actinosynnema sp. NPDC023658
GCGCCGCGCAACCCCACCGCCATGCCCTGCACCGCACGGGCCCGTTCCTCGGCGGTCCGCAGCGACAGCCGGGCGTCCACCTCGCCCTGGCGGGCGGCGGCCAGCTCGGCGGCCATCTCGTCGCGGTGCGCGGTGTCCGGCTCGTCGTCCAGCGGCTGCTCCTGGGCGACCAGCAGGCGTTCCTCCAGCTCGCCGAGCTTGAGCAGGTTCTCCTCGCGGGCGGCCTCGACCTTCTCCCGCTGCGCCCGCACGCGGTCCACCTCGGCCTCGGCCGAGCGCACCGCCGAGGCCAGCCGGTTCAGCCGCTCCGACGACCGGGCGCGGCGCACCTTGGCCTCGTTGAGCTGCTCCTTCACCGCGGCGACCTCGGTCCGACGTGCCTGCTGCTCGGCCCGTGCGCCCTCCAAGGCGGCGGCGGACTGCTCCAGCGCGCGCTCGGCCAGCGCCAGCTTCTCGGACGCCTCGTCCACCGCGGCCTGGACCTCGATGACGCTCTGGCTGCGCCCGGACCCGCCGACCGCCCAGTCCGCGCCCAGCACGTCGCCGTCGCTCGTCACGGCCCGGACCGACGGGTCGGCCTCCACCAGCACCCGCGCGGTGGCCAGGTCGTCCACCACGGCGACCTTGTCCAGGGCGCGGTGCAGCGCGGGCCGCAGCGGTTCCGGCGCCTGCACCAGGTCGACGGCCCACCGCGCGCCCGACGGCAGCGACGGCCGGCCGGACCGGTCGAGGCCGACCGCCGCACCGCCCACCAGCACGCCGGCCCGACCGGTGTCCTGCTCCTTCAACAGCTCCAGCGCCGCCACCGCGTCCGCGCCCGACGCCACCGCGACCGCGTCCGCGATCGGGCCCAGCGCCGCGGCCAGCGCGACCTCGGCACCGGCTGCCGCGCCCACGACCTCGGCTACGACCTGACGACCGAACCCAGCAGGCCCGGCAGCCGCGACGCCAGCAACGCGCCCGCGCCGTCCTTGCGGGTCAGGCCCAGCGACAGCGCGTCCACCCTGGCCTTCCACGACGCGATGTCGCGCTCGGCCGTCCGCTCGGCCTTGACCAGCTCCTCGACCCGGCGGCGCGCGGCGTCGTCGGCCTCCGCGGCCAGCCGGTGCCGCTCGTCCAGCCCGACGTCGTCCTCGTCCTCGGTCCCGGTCACCTCACGGGCCTCGGCCAGCTCCTGCTGCACGACCTCGGACCGCTCGACCGCCTCGGCCAGCGCGATCGACATCCGCTCGATCTCCTCAGCGGTCGCGCTCGTCTTCGACCGCAACGCCTCGACCTGCCCGGACAGCCGGGCCAGTCCCTCGCGCCGGTCCGCGATCGCCCGCACCGCGGCCAGGTGCGCCTTCTCCGCCGCGGACACCATCCGCTCCAGCTCGGCCCGCGTCTCCACGGCCTCCGCCAGGCCCACCCGGGCCTCGGTCACGCCGTCCTGGAGCTCCTGCTCCAGCATCGCGGTCTGCTCGGCCTCGGCCTCCAGCTCGTCGGGGTCGCGACCGCCGCGCGGCGCGTCCACCGCCGCCGACAGGTGCCGCTCCCGCTCCACGGCCAGCCGGACCGTGCCGCGCAGCCGTTCCTCCAGCGCCGACAGCCGGTACCAGGTGTCCTGCGCCTGCTGGAGCTTCGGCGCGTCGGCCGAGACCTGGTCCTCCAGCTCGTTCTGCTGCAGCTGCGCCTGTTGCAGCGACCTCTCCACCTCGGCGCGGCGGGCGCGGGCGGCGGCCTCGTCCTGCTCCTCGCGGGCCAGCGCCTCGCGCTGCGTCACCAGGTCGTCGGCCAGCAGGCGCATCCGGGCGTCCCGCAGCTCGGACTGCACGACCTGGGCCCGGCGGGCGATCTCGGCCTGCTTGCCCAGTGGCTTGAGCTGGCGGCGCAGCTCGGCGGTGAGGTCGGTCAGGCGGGTCAGGTTCGCCTGCATCGCCTCCAGCTTCCGCAGCGCCTTCTCCTTGCGCTTGCGGTGCTTGAGGACGCCCGCGGCCTCCTCGACGAACGCCCGCCGCTCCTCGGGCTTGGACTCCAGGATCGCGGCGAGCTGGCCCTGGCCGACGATCACGTGCATCTCGCGGCCGATGCCGGAGTCGCTGAGCAGCTCCTGGATGTCCATCAACCGGCACGAGTTGCCGTTGATCTCGTACTCCGTCGCGCCCTCGCGGAACATCCGGCGGGTGATCGACACCTCGACGTAGTCGATCGGCAGCGCGCCGTCGGAGTTGTCGATGGTCAGCGTCACCTCGGCGCGGCCGAGCGGCGCGCGGCCGGACGTGCCGGCGAAGATGACGTCCTCCATCTTGCCGCCGCGCAGGTCCTTCGCGCCCTGCGTGCCCATGACCCAGCGCAGCGCGTCGAGCACGTTCGACTTGCCGGACCCGTTCGGCCCGACGACGCAGGTGATGCCCGGTTCGAAGCGCAGCGTGGTAGCCGAGGCGAAGGACTTGAAGCCCTTCAGCGTCAGGCTCTTGAGGTGCACGCCGGGCAGCGTACCCGTGCGGGCACCGCACCAGTCGTCGGCACGCTGACCAGCGCGATCACGGTCGAACCGAGACGAGGACCTGCATGTCGACCACCACGTCGAGCCGTTCGATCTGGTCCACCGGGAACGACGTGGAGCCGGGGATGCGCTCGCCGGGCGCGTGGTCGGTGCCCCACCAGCCGCCGATCTCGGTGCGGCCGGCGCGGTCGTGGACGATCAGCTTGCACCGCACGCCCTTGGGCGCGTTCTCCATGTTCATCCACAGCTCGGTGCCCCACGACTTGCCGATGAGGTTCGCGCTCGCCACCACGCCGGACGTGGCGTCGGAGGCGTGCCAGGTGACCGTGTCCGGGCCGTCGCCGCCGGTCAGCCGGGGCACCAGCAGCACCCCCAGCGCGACGAGCACCACCAAGGCCGCCGCGCCGACCAGCACCGGCCACCGCCGCCGACGTGGCGGCGGGAGCGCCTGCGCGGGATCGAACCCGAACTCCGGCCCCGGCTCGGGCGGCAGCGGCCGGAGGTCCGGATCGGGCGCGGGGTCGTCGAACGGCAGCTCCAGGTCCGACAGCTGGACCTGGCCGAGCAGCCCCGGCAACGGCGCCAGCCGCACCATCTCCCGGCGACAGGTGGTGCAGCCGCGCACGTGCCGCTCGAACGACGACCGCTCCGCCGGGTCGAGCGAGCCGAGCAGGTAGGCGCCGAGCGCCACGGTCCGGTCGCAGCTCACGACTCGGTCACCCCCCGCTCCTCCAATGCGTCGCGCAACGCCCGCAGGGCGTAGAAGCAGCGCGACTTGACCGTCCCGGGCGGGATGCCCAGCACGACCGCGGCCTCGGCCACCGAGCGCCGCCGGTAGTACAGCTCGACCACCACGTTGCGGTGGTCGGCGCTCAGCGCGCGCAGCGCCTCCGCGACCTGCCAGCTCTGCAGGACGTGCTCCACCTCGTCCGCGACCGGGGGCAGGTCGCCCGGTTCGATTGGCACTTCGGAGTTGCGGCCGCCGCGCTTGCGGAAGCCGGAGATGACCAGGTTCCTGGCCACCGTGTAGAGCCACGGCCCCGCGTCAGCGGGGGTCAGCTCGTCGACGTGCCGCCAGGCGCGCAGCAGCGTCTCCTGGACCACGTCCTCCGCCTGCTGGTGGTCACCGCCGACCATGCGCAGGACGTAGCCGTGCAGCGGGCCGCGCCAACGGCCGTACAGCTGCCTGACGACATCTTCGCCACGGTCCACATCGAAGTACTACGCCATCGGACCCCTCGGCGTTCAACGCTCCGCGAAACCGGTGAGGCCGCCGCGGGCCTCCGACCAGCGCTCCACGATCGAGTCCACCCGACCGGGGGTAGCGCCGGAACGCAGCGCGGTCAGCAGATCCCGGCACGCCGACTCCGGGCCCTCCGCGTTCACCTCGACCCGACCGTCCCTGAGGTTGGACGCCGAACCGATAAGTCCCAGCTCAAGCGCCCTGGCCCGAGTCCACCACCGGAAGCCGACGCCCTGCACGTGGCCCCGCACCCAGGCGGTCAGGCGCACGGTCCGCTCTACTCCAGCCACAAGAGCCATCCTGTCATTTCACCCGTTAGTGGTACGGTGCGCGACCGTGACAGCACGGCGCGGTAACCGGTCCGTGATCGGCGGACTCGTCGGCCTGCTCCTCGGCGCGGCCGGTGCCACCGGCGTCGCCTTCGCCAGCCCGGAACAGCTCGCCCCGTTCGTCGGGCAGAGCGCAGCACAGAGCAGCGGTTCCGACAACACGGGCGTCGGCGGGGTGGGCGGCGTGGGCGAGCCCGCGCAGAGCCCCGACCCGGGCACCCCGGCGACCACCACCGAGGCGTCCTCGTCGCCGGAGACGACCACCGGCACGACCACGACCACCACCACCGAGACCACCACGACCACGGCGCAGACGACGACCACGACGCCGCCCGAGACGTCCGCCAAGCCCACGACGACCACCCCGCCCGCCGACGTCCCGCAGACCCAGCAGGTCGTCGCCCTGGTGAACGAGGCCCGCGACCTCGCCGGCTGCAAGCCGCTGAAGGTCGACGACCGGGTGGTCGCCGCCGCGCAGGCCCACAGCACCGACATGGCCGAGCGCGACTACTTCTCGCACACCACCCCGGAGGGCGTCGACTTCGCCCAGCGGATGCGCGCGGCGGGCTACCCGAACCCCGGCGGCGAGAACATCGCCATGGGCCAGCGCTCCGCCGAGCAGGTCATGAAGGCCTGGATGAACTCCGACGGGCACCGGCGCAACATCCTGAACTGCGGGTTCACCACCATCGGCGTGGGCCTGGACACCCGCGGCTGGTACTGGACCCAGAACTTCGGCTGGTAGAGACGACGTCCGAGCAGACCATGGGAGAACCGTTGTACGAGACCCCGGAGCCCGAGCGCCCCCGCCTGCGCGTGTCACCCCACGTGCTGCTGGCCGCGTCCGGGGTCGCCGTCGCGACGATCTTCGCCACCATCGCGTCGTTGGCCGGCGCGACACCGGACGCGTCGCCCGGCTCCGAGCTGCCGCGCGAGGACGTCGTGTCGCGCAACACCATCAGCACGGCCCCGCGCACGTCGGCGTCCTCGGTCAGCCTGACCACCACGGCGGAGTCCACCACCCCCACCACGACCACCGAGGACCCGGCGACCACGACCACCACGTCGCGCCGGACCCGCGTGACCACGGTGACCCGGCCGGACGGCACCACGACCACCACGGTCGTCGACGACCCCCAGCCGCAGCCGACGAACACCGGGCAGCCGACCACGACCACCACCACGACCACGACGACCACCACGACGAAGCCGCCGGTGACCACCACCACGACGACGGTCACCACGACGACTCCGGCCGACCCGCCGACCGAGCAGTAACGAGGTCGTCCGCCCGGGGTGACGGTTCTCCACACCTTCGGGTGGAGGACCGGCCGAACGTTGAGGTCACGGGCATGATCCGCCGATAACTCGACCACCTGACCGTTCCCCACAGGGAGATGGTGTGTCCGAGGAAGATCGTCAAGCGGCGCCGAAGAAGAAGCTCTCCTCACTCGCGCTGCTCGCGGCGGGCGGGACCGTGGTCGCCACCGTGATCGCCACCCTCGCGTCGGTGCTGTCGACGGGTGAGCCCACGGCCGGTTCGCCCGAGCCGAAGGCCGAGCTGCAGACCACGGCGGACTCGCCGGTGGAAGGCCACGCGCCGGCCGGGCGCACGGCCACGGTCGTCGTCACCGTGTCCACCCGGGTGGGCGCGCAGCCGCCCAAGGAACCGGGCGCGAAGCCGGTGCAGGAGAACGCGCCCCAGACCGCGGAGTCGACCGCGGAGACGTCGTTCGAGCCGGAGCCGACCACGCAGCCGCCGAGCACCCCGCCGTCGTCCTACGACCCGCCGACGCCGTCGTCCTCGGCCACCTCGACGTCGACCACCGCGTCGACCCCGACGCCGACCTCGTAGCGACCGGCACCCCACCACCCGTGACGCGGCTCACGTCGCCGGCCGTCACACTTCGCCGCCCCGTCCCGCTCCTCCTTCGACGAAAGGACGGGACATGGCAGAGCACATCGTGGTCATCGGGGCGGGGTACACCGGACTCGCGGCGGCCAAGCTGGCCGCGAGGTGGACCGACGCGCGGGTCACCCTGGTCAACGCGCGGGACCGGTTCGTGGAACGGGTCCGGCTGCACCAGTTCGCGGCCGGGCAGGAGCTGCGCGACCTCCCCCTCACCGACCTCCTCAAGGGCACCGGCGTCGACCTCGTGGTGGACCGGGTGACGGCCATCGACCCGGAGGCCCGCAAGGTCCAGCTCACCGGCGGCGCGCTGGCCTACGACCGGCTGGTCTACGCGCTCGGCAGCCACGCGAACCTGGACCAGGTCCCGGGCGCGGCCGAGCACGCGCACGCGGTGTCGACCCGGGAGGACGCCGAGAAGCTCGCCACGGCCCTCCTCGACGCCCGCACGGTCGTCGTCGCGGGCGGTGGGCTGACCGGCATCGAGACCGCCGCCGAGCTGGCCGAGTCGCGCCCCGACCTGGACGTGCTGCTGGTCACCGGCGGCGCGCTCGGGCAGGACCTGTCGGAGAAGGGCAGGCGGTACCTGCGCCGGTCGTTCGACCGGCTGGGGGTGCGGGTGCGCGACCACGTGACCGTCACCGAGGTCCGCGCCGACGGCCTGGTCCTCGACACCGGCGAGTCGGTGGCCGCCGACGCGGTCGTCTGGACGGCCGGTTTCAGCGTGCCGGACCTCGCCGCGCGGGCCGGGCTCGCGGTGGACGCGCGGGGCCGGGTCGTCGTGGACGGGACGCTGACGTCGGTGTCGCACCCGGAGGTCATCGCCGTCGGCGACGCCGCCGCGATCAAGCGGCTCGACGGCCTCGAACTGCGGATGGCGTGCGCCACCGGCCTGCCCACGACGCAGAAGGCGCTGCGCGGGCTGGCCCGGCGGCTCGACGGTCGGGAACCGGCCGCGCTCGACTTCCGCTACACCCAGCAGTGCATCAGCCTGGGCAGGCGCGACGGGCTGATCCAGTTCGTGAACGCCGACGACAGCCCGAAGGAGCGCATCCTCACCGGCCGCGCGGCCGCGCGCTACAAGGAGCTCATCGTGCGCGCCACCGTCCTCTTCGAGCGCCACCCCGTCCTGCCGGCGGGCTGAAGCTCACGGCTCGAACCGGTAGCCCATCCCCGGCTCCGTCACCAGGTGCCGGGGCCGGGCGGGCTCCGGTTCCAGCTTGCGCCGCAACTGGGCCAGGTAGACGCGCAGGTAGTGGGTCTCCTTCGCGTACCCCGGACCCCACACCTCGTGCAGCAGCTGCTTCTGCGCCACCAACCGGCCCCGGTTGCGGGCCAGGACCTCCAGCAGCCCCCACTCGGTCGGCGTCAGGTGCACCTCGACCCCGTCGCGGCGCACCTTCTTCGCCGCCAGGTCCACGGTGAACGACGCCGTCTCCACGACCGAGTCCCCGCCCTCGGCCACCGCCGAGCGGCGCACCGCCGCCCGCAGCCGGGCCAGCAGCTCGTCCATCCCGAACGGCTTGGTCACGTAGTCGTCCGCGCCCGCGTCCAGCGCGTCCACCTTGTCCGCGGAGTCGACCCGCGCGGACAGCACGATGATCGGCACGGTCGTCCAGCAGCGCAGCCCCTCGATCACCTCGGTGCCGTCCACGTCGGGCAGCCCCAGGTCGAGCACCACCACGTCCGGCTTGCCCTCGGCCGCGACGCCGAGCGCGGCGGCGCCGTCGTGCGCGGTCAGGACCGAGTAACCGCGGGCCGTCAGGTTGATCCGCAACGCCCGCACGATCTGCGGCTCGTCATCGACCACCAACACCGTTGTCACGCTGCGACACTACGCCCGGACACGCCGCCCACCCGCCGCCTGACTACGTTGGGCGAACATCCTGACGAGCTCTTGATGCGAGCCCGTTCACCCTTTATGCCGTTTTGGGACTTCTTACTCCGCATCGGTGCGGAAAGGGTGAGTACATCCGGGTGCGAATGAAACCGTTCTCTGGACAGCCGTACTGCGATAGTGCGAATGTCCTGTCCGAATTCGGACACTTGCTCACTCACGGTGAGCCACGAGGAGGTCTGATGACCACCAGTCTCACTGATCAGGACGCGTTACAACTCGTGGTCGCCGTGCACCGGCTGACCCGCAGCCTGCGCCAGTCGGCGTCCGTCCGGCGGTTGCAGCCCACGCAGCTGCTCGTGCTGGCGGAGCTCGCGGCGCAGGGCCCGATGCGGATCGGTGAGATCGCGGTGCGGGCGCTGTGCTCGCAGCCCACGGCGACCACGGTGGTGACGGGCCTGGAGGCCGGCGGCATGGTGCGCCGCGCCTCCGACCCGGCGGACGGTCGGGCCACGATCGTCGAGCTGACCGTCCTGGGGCGGGAGACGATCCTGTCCCTGTCGCACGGCGAGGCGGAGCTGCTGTCCGAGCGGCTGTCCCGGCTGGAGCCGGAGGAGCGCGACGCGCTCAGATCGGTCACACCGCTGCTGCGCAGGCTCGCCGACCCCACCTGGTGAGGGTCAGCCCCGCGGCCGAGGCTGGCAGCGCGGGCAGGAGTACGACGAGCGGTTCATGAACGGCTCCCGCCTGATCGCGGTACCGCACCGGCGGCACGGCTCGTCCTCCCGCCCGTAGACGGCCAGGGAACGGTCGAAGTAGCCCGACTGGCCGTTCACGTTGACGTAGAGCGCGTCGAACGACGTGCCGCCCTCGCCCAGCGCCTCGTGCATCACCTGCGTGGCGTGCGCGAGCAGTTCAGCGGCCTTGGGCCGGGTGAGCCGGTCGGCGGGCCGCACGCCATGCAGCCTGGCCCGCCACAGCGCCTCGTCGGCGTAGATGTTGCCGACCCCGGAGACCAGCGTCTGGTCGAGCAGGGCGCGCTTGACCTCCGTCCGGCGCCTCCGCAGCGCCGCGACCGCCGCGTCCGGGTCGAAGGCCGGGTCCATCGGGTCGCGCGCGATGTGCGCCACCGGTCGCGGCAACCACGTGCCGTCGACCTCGACGAGGTCCGCCAACGCCAGCCCGCCGAACGTGCGCTGGTCCACGAACCGCAGTTCCGGGCCGTCGTCGGCGAACCGGACGCGCACCCGCAGGTGCTTCTCGTCCGGCGTGCCGACGGGCTGGACCAGCATCTGGCCGCTCATGCCGAGGTGCGCGAGCATGGCGTCGCCGCCCGACAGGTCGACCCACAGGTACTTGCCGCGACGTCGCGCGGCCTGGAGTCGTTGACCGGTCAGGCGCACGGCGAAATCCGCCGCACCGGGCAGGTGTCGGCGGATCGCGCGGGGGTGGAGGACTTCGACCGAGTCGACGGTCCTCCCCGCGACGTGCTCGTGCAGACCTCGGCGGACGACCTCTACCTCGGGCAGCTCGGGCACGGGCGGTCGGTCAGTCCTCGGAGTCGCGCTCGGCGGCAGCCGCGGCGGCCTCGGCCTGCTCCAGCTCTTCGAGCATCTCGTACGCGGCGGCCTGCGGCTTGGTCGGCCTGAGCATCCAGCCGCCCGCCTGGGCGGTGTCGCGCACGAGGACCAGGCCCTGGATGCCGCCGTTGCGGCCGGCGTTCAGCGGGCGGGACGGACGCGCGTGGCGCGCGCGCCGGTTGGTCCGGACGTTCGTGGCATACATTTCGGCGTCAGTCTTCCTGAGTAGGTGAAGCCGGAGGTGGATCCTGGGGTGGAGCCTGCCTGCCCGAGCCGGAGGCGTGGCCGTTGCCGGATGCGCCGGTCTCCTCGGCGCGAACCCGTTCGTGCAACACGCGGTAGGCGGCCTCGGCCGCCTTCTGCTCGGCTTCCTTCTTCGTGCGCCCGTCGCCGGTGCCGTGGGGCCGGCCACCGACGAGCACCGTGGCGGTGAACTCCTTGCGGTGGTCCGGGCCCTGGTCGTCCACCCGGTACTCGGGGACGCCCAGGCCGGCCGAGGCGGTCAGCTCCTGAAGACTGGTCTTCCAGTCGAGCCCGGCGCCGCGCAGCGGCGCTTCCGCCAGCAACGGGTCGAACAGGTGGTGAACCAGCTGCCGCGCGGTGTCGATGCCGAACTGCAGGTACACCGCGCCGATGACGGCCTCCAGGCCGTCCGCGAGGATGCTCGCCTTGTCCCTGCCCCCGGTCAGCTCCTCGCCGCGACCGAGCAGGAGGTGCCCGCCCAGACCGTCGTCACCGAGCCCCCGGGCCACACCCGCCAGGGCGTGCATGTTCACCACGCTCGCGCGGAGCTTGGCGAGCTGCCCCTCGGGCAGTTCCGGGTGCGTCTGGTACAGGTGGTCCGTGACGACGAGGCCGAGCACCGCGTCACCGAGGAATTCCAGTCGCTCGTTCGGCGGCAGGCCGCCATTCTCGTACGCGTACGACCGGTGTGTGAGTGCGAGCGTCAGCAGCTCGGCGTCCAACGGGACGCCGAGCGCTTCGATCAACGGGGCGCGGTCGGCGGACCGACCGCGCGACGACCTACCCCCCACGATTCGCCGCTACCTTCGCCAGAGGGGTGATCAGGCCGGCTGGACGACCTGGCGGCCGTCGTACTGGCCACAGGCCGGGCAGGCGACGTGCTGCGGCTTCGGCAGGCGGCAGGCCTTGTTCTGGCAGGCCACCAGGTGCACGGCAGCGGTCTTCCACTGAGCGCGGCGCGAGCGCGTGTTCGAGCGCGACATCTTCCGCTTCGGGACGGCCACGACTAGTTCTCCTCTGGATTGTCACGATTCCCGTCGAACCGCTCCTGCAGAGCAGCCCAACGGGGGTCAATCGTCTCATGCCCGTGGTCGGGGCCGAGATCAGCCAGCTTGCCGCCGCAGTCGACGCACAGCCCGAGGCAGTCCGGCGAGCACAGCGGCACCTGTGGCAGCGCGAGCACGATGGCGTCGCGCACCACGGGTTCGAGGTCGATCAGGTCGTCGTGCAGACGGCTGACCTCGTCCTCTTCGGTGGTCTCGTCGGTGGTGCTGTCCGGGTACGCGTACAGCTCGGTCAGCTCCACCTGGACCTCCGCGGACAGCGGCTCCAGGCAGCGCGAGCACTCCCCTTCGACCACCGTCGCGGCCGTGCCCGTCACGAGCACGCCTTCGACCACCGACTCCAGCAGGAGGTCGAGTTCGACGTCGCCCCCGGCCGGCACCGCGATCACGCCCGCGAGCCCGAGGCCCTCGGCGGGCACCGTCCTGCGCAACCCGCGGCTGGAGCCCGCACGACGCCCGAGGTCCCTGGTGTCGATGACCCAGGGCCCGGTCGCTGTGGGACGCGCGGAGGCGTGACGATGCTCAGACATGATGTTTGGTGTGCCGTCGGGGACTTACCACGACCAGCCGGTCAAGGGTACGGGACAACCGGCGTCGGAGTGAAATCGGCTGGTGGGGGCGTCGTCCGGTCGGGTTATTCGTGGTAGTCGAACGGTGCGGCGGCGCTCGCGACGGCCGGGCCGCGCAGGTGCGAGCGGCCCTTCCCGACGCTGCGCAGGGTGTGCGCGAGCAGGTCCTCGAAGTCGGCCAGCTTGCCGTCCACGTACGCGTCGCACTCGCTGCGCAGCCGGATGGCCTCCGTCTGGGCGGCCTCCAGCACGCGGGCGGCCTCGGTGTGCGCGGCCTGCACGACCTCCGTGCGGTCGACCAGGCGCACCTGCTCCGCCCGGCCCTCCTCGATCGCGCGCTCGTAGTTGGCCCGGCCCGCCTGGACCATGCGGTCGGCCTCGGCGTGCGCCCGGCCCACCAGGTCCTCGTACTCCTGGCGGCCCGCGGAGACGGTGCGCTGCGCCTGGTCCTCGGCCTCGGCCACCATCCGCTCGGCGCGCGCACGCGCCTCGGACAGCATCCGCTCGGCCTCGTGCTGCGCCTCCGCGACCATCCGCTCGGCGTCCGACCTGGCCTTGCTCAGGGCCTGGTCCGCGTCGTGCTGGGCCTTGCCGACCAGCTCGTCGCGGTGGTCGAGCACGTCCTGGGCGTCGTCCAGCTCCGCGGGGATGGCGTCGCGCACGTCGTCGAGGAGTTCGAGCACGTCGCCGCGCGGCACGACGCACCCGGAGGTCATCGGCACGCCACGCGCTTCCTCGACGATCGTGACCAGCTCGTCGAGGGCCTCGAACACCCGGTACACGTCACACTCCTCGCACCCACACCAGGACTCGTCGGCAGTACCCGTCCTAGTGTGCCCTGCCGATCTCGTCGCCGCCGGGAGATCGGGAGGGCGTGTCCGACCACCGGGTGATGTCCGCCGGGGTGGAGCTCACGACGCGGGACGCCCCCGTCGTCGACGAAGATCCGGTTGTCCTGCGGGTACGGGCGAGGCGGCCGCGCCGGACGGATCCGTCACCCGGGCCGTCGTGGCACCGGCAGGACCGTGACGGAGCGCGATGTGATCCCGCTCATCCTCGTGAACTTCGCCCGCATCGGGCGAGCGCCCCACAACCTTGCGTAACCGGTCAGCGACCTTCAGCGAGCCGCGCCGACAGCCGGTCCTTGATGGTGGGCGGCAGCAGGCTGGTCACGTCGCCGCCGTAGGTGGCCACGTCCTTCACCAGGGAGCTGGCCAGGAAGCTGTAGATCGGGTTCGTCGGCATGAACAGCGTCTCGACCCCGGTGAGCTGGTGGTTCATCTGCGCCATCTGCAGCTCGTAGTCGTAGTCGCTGACCGCGCGCAGGCCCTTGACGATGGCCTTGATGTCGTTCTCCCGGCAGTAGTCGACCAGCAGGCCGTGCCAGGCGTCGACGCGGACGTTCGGCCACTGGGCGGTGACCTCGCGCAGCATCTCGGTGCGCTCCTCGACCGAGAACAAGGTCTTCTTGTTCTTGTTGATGAGCACGGCGACGACGACCTCGTCGAAGAGCTTCGCCGCTCTGCCGATGATGTCCAGGTGTCCGTTGGTGGCCGGGTCGTAGGAGCCGGGGCACACGGCACGCGTCATGGTTTCGGACGGTAGCACCCGATCGGACGCATCCACTCAGGTGCGTGGTCGGCATCACCCGGTGGCGGCAACCTGTTCGGCCCAATGCAGTGCCGTGTCGCCGTATCGCTTGCTGCGCAAGGATTCCACCGCGCTTGGCCAGATCGGTTCGGCGCTGCGCGCGGCGCGTTCCACGATGATCAGCGAGCCGGGTTTCGTCCAACCGCGGGTGACCAGGGACGCGAGGAGCCGGTTGAGCTGCTCCTCGGTCACCGCGTAGGGCGGATCGGCGAAGACGACGTCGCACGGCCCTTCGGGCGCGGTCGCCACGACGGCCTCGGCGGTCCGGTTGAGCACGGTCACGCCGGGCAGCGCGACCACCTTGGCGTTGCTCTTCAAGACTTCGGCAGCCCGCTTGTCTGACTCCACGAAAGTGGCCTTGGCCGCCCCCCGCGACAGCGCCTCGAAGCCGAGCGCCCCCGACCCCGCGTAGAGGTCGAGCACCGAGGTCCCGTCGAGGTCGACGAGCGCCTCCAGGGAGCTGAACAACGCCTCGCGGACGCGGTCGGAGGTGGGGCGGGTACCGCGCGGGGGCACCTGCAGCCGGCGTCCACCGGCCACACCCGCGACAATCCTGGTCACCCGACCATCGTCCCACCGACCCCGCTAGGCGAGCGCCTGCCACCACCCGTCGACGGCGGGCGGGCGGTCGACGTCGATCCGCTCGCCGGGCCGCGGCACGGCCAGCGGGACCTCGTGCGCCTCCGCCTCGCGCCACACCCGCTCGACCGGCTCCGACCAGTCGTGGAACGCCAGGTTGAACGTGGCCCAGTGCACCGGGATCAACAGCCCGCCCTGCACGTCCCGGTGCGCCGACACGCCCTCCTCGGGCGTCATGTGGATGTCCGGCCACCCGGACCCGTACGCACCGATCTGGATCAGCGAGGCGTCGAACGGCCCGTGCTCCTCACCGATCCTCTTGTACCCGTCGAAGTACCCCGTGTCGCCGCTGTAGTAGACGCGGTGCGCGGGGCCCTTGATCACCCACGACGCCCACAGCGTGTCGTCCCGCCGGAAGCCGCGACCGGAGAAGTGCTGCGCGGCCGTGGCCGTGAGCGTGACGCCCGCCACCTCGTGCGACTCGTCCCAGTCCAGTTCCACGATCCGGTGCTCCGGCACCCGCCACCGGCGCAGGTGCGCCCCGATGCCGAGCGGCACCACGAACACCGCGTCCTGGTCCCGGGTGAGCGCGCGCACCGTCGGCAGGTCGAGGTGGTCGTAGTGGTCGTGCGAGATGACCACCGCGTCCACCGGGCCGACCTCGTCCAACCGGTGCGGCACGGGGTGCAACCGCCGGGGACCGACCACTTGCGACGGTGAGCACCGATCGCTCCAGACCGGGTCGATCAACACCCGGGCCCCGTCGATCTCCACCAACGTCGACGCGTGCCCGTACCAGGTGATGTGCAACCCGTCGGCATCCCCCACGACCGGGGGGACCAACGGCACCGCTCCCACCGGCCGCCGCTGCTGACCACCGAAGAACAACTCCCGAACGGTCCCGGCGGCCCCGTCGGACGGCACGCTCCGGGTCTGTGAGGCGTTGCGGAACTTCCCGTCGCGGTACTGGGGCGACCGCCGCACCCGCTCACCGTCGGGCCTGCCACCCAACGCCGAGGGCACGTCACGCGCCGCCCAGGCCACAGCGCCGGCCGTGAGTGCGAACAGTGCAGCGGCAACCTTCTTCATGCCACCTCAACGCCACCGCCACCACCCCGGTTCCCCCGAACGCTCTATGTGGCCCCCACCACCCAACCACCCCGACAACCCCTCGCCACCCACCCCGATCGTCCCCACCCTCACCCCGCCCCCAACGGCCCCGCCACCACCCCACCAAGGCCCGATTTGACATGGGTTCGGGTGCCTTAGGCTGGTCGAAG
>NZ_JBFAAX010000122.1:0-429 GCF_040639995.1 Actinosynnema sp. NPDC023658
CCGTACGAGGCGACCCCGCGCGGCCGGACGCCCGGCGAGTAGCCGCGCAGGTCCGGCGCGACCGCCCGGTACCCGTGGGCGGCCAGCGCCCGCAGCTGGTGGCGCCACTCGATCCCGCACTCCGGCACGCCGTGCAGGAGCAACACCTTGCGACCGGTCGTGGGACCGGTCGCGATGGCGTCGAACGTGCCCGCGGGGGTCGTGACGCGCTGGCGCGTCAGGTCGGACTCGAACAGCACGGGTCGTGATCGCATGCCACTCATCGTGCTGGCGTGATCGCGTTCAGTCCCTGGTGTGCGCCGCCGGAGCGCTGGTGGGGTCAGCCCTACCGTCAGCCGAGTGTGCCGGTGACCTTCGCGTGGCCCTTGAGCAGGTTGCGGGGCTCGGCCGGGTGGCTGCGGACTAGCGAGACCTCGGTGGCGGTCCACT
>NZ_JBFAAX010000122.1:438-14751 GCF_040639995.1 Actinosynnema sp. NPDC023658
GGTTGCGGGCGATGGTGCGGCGCTGGATCTCGTCCGTGCCCTCGTAGATGCGCAGCAGGCGCAGCTCCCGGTACCAGCGCTCGATCGGCAGCTCACGGGTGTAGCCCATGCCGCCGTGGATCTGCAGGACCCGGTCGACGATCTCGTTGGCCTTGATGCCGCCGTACAGCTTCGCCATGCTCTGCGCCTGCCGCGAGTCGGCCTTCTGGTCGACCAGCCACGCGGCGTGCAGCACGAGCCAGCGCAGCGCCTCGATCTCCACCGCCGAGTCGGCCAGCATCCACTGGATGGCCTGGTACTCCGCGATCGGCTGGCCGAACGTGACCCGGTTCTTGGCCTGCTCGATGGCCATCTCCACCAGGCGCTCGCACGAGCCGAGGGCCCGCGCCGGCAGCAGGTAGCGGCCCTGGCCGATCCACTGCATCGCCAGGTGGAAGCCCTTGCCGACCTCGCCGAGCACGTTCTCCTCGGGCACCCGCACGTTGTCGAACACCAGCGCCGCCGGACCCCACTGGCCCATGGTCGGGATCGGCTCGGACTTCCAGCCCATGTCCCGGTCGACCAGGAAGCACGTGACGCCGCCGTCCGCGCCCTTCTCCTTGTCGGTCACCGCGAACACCATCACGAAGTCCGCTTCGTTGCCCTGGGTGATGAACGTCTTCTCGCCGTTGATCACCCACTCGCCGCCCTCCTTGCGGGCGGACGTGCGGATGGCCTTGGCGTCCGAACCCGCGCCGGGCTCGGTGATCGCGAAGCACGACACGCGCTCACCGGAGATCGTGGGCAGCAGGTAGCGCTGCTTCTGCTCCTCGTTGCCGTGGAACAGGATGTTGTCCGCGTAGCCGCCGAACCGGAACGGCACGAACGTGCGGCCCAGCTCGGCCTCGACCAGCGCCGTCATCAGCGCGCCGAGGCCCATGCCGCCGTACTCCTGGGGCGTGAGCACGCCGAAGAAGCCCGCCGCCTTGGCCTTGTCCTGGAGCTCCTTCAGCTCGTCACGGGTCAGACCGGGCTGCCCCAGGCGCTCACGGCGCAGCACCTCCGGCTCCAGCGGCGCCACCTCCTTGCGCACGAAGGTCCGCACCCAGTCGCGGATCTCCTTCTGCTCCTCGTCAAGCGTGAAGTCCATGCCGTCCTCCCTCTACCCTCTACGCGAACGCGTTGACGCCGGTCAGCGCCCGGCCGATGAGCAACTTCTGGATCTGGCTGGTGCCCTCGTAGAGGGTCGTGACGCGGGTGTCCCGCAAGTACTTGCCGACGGGGTACTCGTCGATGTAGCCGTACCCGCCGAAGACCTGGATGGCGTTGTTGGCCACCCGCACGGCGGCCTCGCTGGCGTAGAGCTTCGCCATGGACGCCTCCGTGCCGAACGGCTCGCCGCGGTCGGCCAGGTCCGCGCACCGCCACGTGAGCAGGCGGGCCGCGTCGGTCTCCACGGCCATGTCGGCCAGCAGCTCCTGGACCAGCTGGAACCCCGCGATGGGCTTGCCGAACTGCTCGCGCTCCTTGGCGTACCGCACGCTGGCCTCCAGCGCGCCGCGAGCGGCGCCGACGCACCCGGCGGCGACGGACATGCGGCCCCGGTCCAGGGCGGCCATGGCGAGCCTGAAGCCCGCGCCCTCGTCACCGAGCCGGTTCGCGTCGGGCACCCTGACCCGGTCGAGGGTGAGCTCGGCGGTGGCCTGGCCGCGCATCCCGAGCTTGCCGTGGATCTCGGTGGCGGTGAAGCCGGGGGAGTCGGTCGGCACGAGGAACGCGGTGATGCCCCGCGGACCGGGACCACCCGTCCGGGCGAAGATGAGGGCGACGTCGGCCCACGTCCCGTTGGTGATGAACACCTTGCTGCCGGTGATCAGCCAGTCGTCGCCGTCGCGGACGGCCCTGGTGGCCAGCGACGCGGCGTCGGAGCCGGTGCCGGGCTCGGTCAGGCCGAAGCAGCCCAGCTCGCGGCCCGCGCACAGCCCCGGCAGCCACCGCTGCTTCTGCTGCTCCGTGCCGTTCTTGGCGATGGTCTTGGCGACCAGGCCGAGGGAGACGGAGATGATGCCGCGGACGGCCGAGTCGCCGCGGGCGACCTCCTCCAGCACCAGGCAGTACGCCAGGTTGTCGCCGCCGGAGCCGCCGAGCTCCTCGTCGATGCCCAGACCGAGGAAACCCACCTCGCCCAGCGCGGGCACCAGGTCCCGGTCGATGGCCTCGTCCCGGTCCCAGCGCGCGGCGTGGGGGACGATCCGCTCCTCGGTGAACCGGTGCGCCAGCTCCTTGAGCTGGTGGTGTTCGTCGGAGATGCGCAGATCCACCGGGGTGGCCTCCTAACCGAACGGTGTTAGGTTATCTAACCTAGGCGCGGAATCCACCACAGGCAAGGGGAGCGGACATGCCGAGGAGCCCGATCCTGAGTGCCTCGCGCATCCGGACCGCCGCACTGCACATCATCGACCGTGACGGCCTGGACGGCCTGTCGATGCGCAAACTGGCCGCTGAGCTGGGCGTTCAGGCCGCGTCGCTGTACGGGCACGTGAGCACGAAGGACGACCTGCTGCACGAGGTGGCGGCCGGGATCCTGGAGAAGGTCGACGTCACCGGGTTCGAGGGCGGCGACTGGCGGCACGGCCTGCGCAGCTGCGCGCGCTCCTACCGGGCGGCGCTGGCCGCGCACCCCAACATCGTGCCGTTCCTGGCGTACGGGCCGGCCCACCGCGAGGCGTCGCTGCGCCGGCTGGACGTCGTGCACGGCGGCCTGGTGGCGGCGGGCTGGTCGCGGCGCGAGGCGACCATGATCGCCGCGTCGCTGATGTACCTGGTGTTCGGCGCGGCGCTGAGCTCGTTCTCCAGCGGGTTCTCCGAGGACCAGACCTTCTACCGGGACCGGTACCCGAACCTGGACAAGGCCCACCTGCTGCCGTCCGTGGCCCGGGAGCTCGACCACGACAGCTTCGAGCTGGCCCTGGAGGCGTTCGTCACCGGGCTGGCGGCGCGAGCGCACGACTGAGCCCTGCCCCGGCGCGGCGACGTATATCCGAATGGTGCGCGGGACGGCTCGCATTTGTAGGCCATTCACGTAATGGTTTCCCGCCCATGTCGGACACCGGCGGCGACTGTTTTGCCGGGTCGGGTGGGCCGCCCGTTGTTAGGCTCACCCGTATGGCCCAGGCTGCTGTGGAACTGACCGTCGGTGAGCGCGTGGTGCGGGTGTCGAACCCGGGCAAGGTCTACTTCCCCGAGCGCGGGATCACCAAGCTCCAGGTGGTCGAGTACTACCTGGCCGTCGCCGAACCGCTGCTGCGCGTGCTGCGGGACCGGCCGACCACGTTGAAGCGGTACGTCGACGGCGTGACGGGGGAGGCGTTCTACCAGAAGAGGCTCCCCAAGGGCGCTCCCGAGTGGGTGGAGACGGCGCGCATCAAGTTCCCGTCCGGTCGGCCCGCGGACGAGGTGTGCCCGACGGAACCCGCGGTGCTGGCGTGGGCGGCGAACCTGGGGACGTTCGACTTCCACCCGTGGCCCGTGCGGCGGTCGGACACCGACCGCCCGGACGAGCTGCGCGTGGACCTCGATCCCCAGCCGGGCACGGACTTCCGGGACGCGGTGGACGTGGCGATGGTGCTGCGGGAGGTGCTGGAGGAGCTGGGGTTCACCGGGTACCCGAAGACGTCCGGCGGGCGTGGCATCCACGTGGCCGTGCGCATCCGGCCGGAGTGGGACTTCGTGGACGTGCGGCACGCCGTGATCGCGCTGGCGCGCGAGGTGGAGCGGCGGGTGCCGGACAAGGCGACCACGTCGTGGTGGAAGGAGGAGCGCGGCGAGAAGGTGTTCCTGGACTTCAACCAGGCCGCCCGGGACCGCACCATCGCGTCCGCCTGGTCGGTCCGAGGCACCCCGCGCGCCACCGTGTCGACCCCGGTGACGTGGGAACGGCTGTCCACTGTGGACCCGGATGACTTCGACGTGCTCACCGTGCCCGGGTACCTGGCGGAGCACGGAGACCCGCACACCGGCCTGGACGACGAGGCGTTCGGCGTGGAAACCCTGCTGGAGTGGTACGCGTCCGACGAGAGGGGCGAAATGCCCTATCCCCCGGACTACCCGAAAATGCCCGGCGAACCACCGCGCGTCCAGCCGTCGCGGAAGCGGAACTAGAGCTGCGGAAGCGGCTACCGGGATCGGTCGGTCGTGGTGCTGCGCTGTCCGCTTGGCTTGAGAGCGGCGGGCTTCACCTGACCGGGTATTTATCGCGACGCAGTCGGTTTCGGTGGAGTGGGGTGCGTTTTGGCGTCACCGTGTAGTCGCAGGTCAGGACAGTGAGTTAGGTGCGGGAAACGGGCAAAGTGCCCTCCTCGGCTGGGCCGGCGGTCCCCGGACGCCGAACGGGGGTCTCGCCTGTCCGGGTGGGCGCGAGGATGGTGGGCCGCATGAACGCTCGACGCCTTGAAGTCGTACTGCCCGCCGACGTCTCCTCCCACGACTACGTCACCGTCGCCCACGCCATCTGGGCCGTCCTCGACGCGGCGGGGTTGGACGAGGGCAGCGCGGTGCGGACCGACGCGGAGTTCGCCGACGTGGAGGAGGACGCGCGGGTCGACTGACGGACCCGGGCCGGCTCCACTGGGGTGATGAGCGGCCACCCGGGTCGTCGGCGGCCGCCTCACCGCGTCCCACCTGCGGAACCCTGCGCCAACCGGCTGTTTCCGACAGCGGTTCAGCCGCGATCCGACTGGTCCTCTCGTACCATGGTGGCAACGCCGAAGAGAGGGAGGCAGGCCGATGACGCAGGCGTACGTGGTGCGGTTCGTCGGTGGCCCGCTCGACGGCCGGGTCGACTCGCACTCCAAGCCGCCCGAGGAACCGAAGCAGACCGTCACGCACGTCCACCTCCACAGCGGGCCCAAGATCGTGCACCACTACGACCTGGAGTACGCCGTCGAGTACGGCTGCGAGTACCGCCTCCGCGTCGACGAGCAGGCCGAGCAGGCCGAGCAGTCGGAATAAGCCGGGCAGTCGGAGCAAGCAGGCCGGCCCGAGCAGGTAAGCCGGGCAGGCGAGCAGGTCAGGCGGCAGGCGCCTCGCGCGGGCTTCTTGACAGGGTCAGAAGCGGCAACCGTAGACACGCCCTCACCAGCGGTTTACCGTTCAGCATGCGTGAGAGCGCTCTCACAGTGCTGTGAGTCCCTGCTGGAGGTCCCTGTGCGTTCAATCCGCCCCCACCTGGCGGCCGCCCTGGTCGCTGTGGCCGCGGCCGCCGTCATCCCCCTCGCCCTGCCCGGGACGGCCGGCGCCGTCACGGTCGGCGCGGGGAGCTATGCGACCACCCGCCCCGAGGGCGCGGTCGGTCCGTCCGACTCCACCGGCGCACCCCTGACGCCGAAGGTCACCGCCCGGATGGCCGGCCGCCCGGTCCCGACCAACGACTGGTGGTCGTCACTGGCCTTCCAGCGCTACCCGGGCAACCCCTACTCGGAGAACATGTACGCCCACCCGCTGACCTTCCACGCGGCGGCGCAGGGCCTGGGCGTCGGCTACCCGACCAGCCCGAACGTCACCTCCGACGGCCGGTTCTACGAGTTCATGCACACCGACGACCTGTTCGTCGGCGTCACCGGCCTCAACGCCCCGCGCACCCAGGTCGACGGCTGGTCCGACTGGACGGTCTCTCCACTGTGGACCGACGGCACGCGTACCCTGCGCACCACCATCGGCCACGGCTCCCCGTTCGTGTACGCGGAGGCCAGCGGCGGCACGGCGCGCGTCGGCTTCAACGGCTCCACGACGATCTGGAGCAACACCGGCACCACGCTCGGCGTCACCATCAACGGCCGCGACTACGCGCTGTTCTCCCCGAGCGCCTGGAACGTCGTCGGCACCGCCGAGGCGACCTCCTCCGCCGCGTTCTTCTCCGTCGCCGTGCTGCCGAGCCGCGACGCGCTGTCGCTGTTCCAGCGCTACGCGTTCTCCTTCGTCACCGACACCAAGGTGAACTGGAGCTACAACTCCGCGAACGCCCAGCTCACGTCCACCTACACGGCGACGACGACGGCACGCCAGGGCAGCCAGACCGGCACCCTCCAGGCCCTCTACCGGCACCAGTGGCTCAACTCCTCCGACACCGTCACCGCCTACCGCTACACCTCGCCGCGCGGTGAGATGCGGCTGCGCGAGGGCTCGTCGTTCACCACGCGCAGCACCTTCAACGGCGTCCTGCCCGCGCTACCCCTGTCCGCGGCAGCCGACCGCAACCGCTTGCGCACCGAGATCGACCAGGAGCTCAACGCCGCCGACCCGTGGAAGGGCGCGGTCGACACCTACTGGACCGGCAAGGCGTTGTGGCGCCTGGCGGCCCTCGCCCGCGTCGCCAACCAGATCGGCTACACCGACGGCCGCGACCGGCTGCTCGGCCTGGTCCGCGACCGGCTCACCGACTGGCTCACCGCGGGCAGCGGCGAGACCGGCCGCCTCTTCGCCTACGACTCCACGTGGGGCGCGCTGACCGGCTACCCGGCGGGCTACGGCACCGACTCCGAGCTGAACGACCACCACTTCCACGCCGGCTACTACGTGCTGGCGGCGGCGATCCTGGCGCAGCACGACCCGACGTGGGCGTCCGACTCCCGGTACGGCGGCATGGTCAAGCTGCTGGTCAAGGACGCCAACAACTACGACCGCGCCGAGACCCGCTTCCCGTTCCTGCGCAACTTCGACGCCTACGCGGGTCACGGCTGGGCGTCCGGTCACGCCGCTTTCGCGCACGGGAACAACGAGGAGTCGTCGTCCGAGGCGATGATGTTCGCCACCGCCGCCGTGCTGTTCGGCCAGGCCACCGGCGACACCGCGCTGCGTGACGCGGGCATCTACCTGCACACCACGCAGGAGAGCACGATCGCGCAGTACTGGTTCGACAAGGACAACGCGGTCTTCCCGTCGAACTTCGGGCACGACACCGTCGGCATGGTGTGGGGCGCGGGCGCCAGCTACAGCACGTGGTGGACCGCCAACCCCGAGGAGATCCACGGCATCAACATGCTGCCGATCACCGGCGGCTCGCTCTACCACGCCGACTACCAGGCCGACATCCTGCAGAACATCGCCGAGCTGCGGGCCAACAACGGCGGCACCGAGGTCGAGTGGAAGGACGTCATCACCCAGTTCCTCGCCCTGGCCGACCCGGCGCAGGCGCTGGCGCAGTACGGCTCGGGCCTGGAGCCGGAGAGCGGTGACTCCCGCGCCCACGCCTACCACTGGATCACGTCGCTGAACACCTACGGCACGCCGGACACCTCCGTGACCGCGAACGTGCCGACGCACGCCGTGCTGAGCAAGAACGGCGCGCGCACCTACGTCGCCTACAACCCGGGGACGACGACGGCCACGGTGACGTTCTCCGACGGGCAGACGCTGTCCGTGCCGGCGTCGTCCACCGCGTGGCGCGGCCCGGCGGGCAGCGGCGTGGACTCCGGCTCGGGCGGCGTGAACCCCACGACGTCGACGACGCCGTCCACCACCACCACGACGTCCACCACCACGACAACCACGAGCACGACCACGACGACCGCTCCGCCGACCGGCCGTGACGCCTTCGGCACGATCCAGGCCGAGTCCTACGACCAGCAGAACGGCCTGATCAAGGAGACGACCACGGACACCGGCGGCGGCCAGAACCTCGCCGCCATCGCCAACGGCGACTGGGCCCTCTTCCGGGGCGTCGACTTCGGCACCCGCACCGGGCGCCAGTTCACCGCCCGGGTCGCCAGCGGCGCGGCGGGCGGGATCAGCGGCCTGGTCGAGGTCCGCATCGGCAGCCCCACGGCCACACCGGTCGGCAGCTTCGCCGTCGCCAACACCGGCGGCTGGCAGAGCTGGCGCACCGTCCCCGCCAACATCACCGGCCTGACCGGCAAGCAGGACGTCTACCTCACCTTCACCAGCGGTCAGCCCGCCGACTTCGTCAACGTCAACTGGATCACGTTCGGTTCCTAGCCTGCCGCCGCATCCCCGCTCCACCGAAGGAGACACGGATGAACGCGAGAATGAGAGGTGTCATCGGCGCCGCGTCCGTCGCGCTGGCACTGGCCCTGATCGGGTCGGTGATCGCCTACCAGCCGGCGGGCGCGGGCCCCCTGCACGACCGAGCCGTCAGCCACGACAACCACCCGGCCGCACCCGACGCGGACCAGGCCGCCGCCATCGCGGGTCAGGTCGGCATCCAGGCGGCTTCGGAGTTCCGGGCCAACTGCCGGGCGAGCCACCGGGCCGGCAACGACCCCATCCTCTACCCCGACCAGACCGGCGTGTCGCACGTGCACGAGTTCATCGGCAACCGGTCGACCAACGCCTCGTCCACGTACACGTCGCTCAAGGCGGCGGGCACCACGTGCGACCCGGCGGTCGACCTGTCCGCCTACTGGGTGCCCACCCTCTACAAGAACGGGCAGCCCGTCGCGCCGGAGAGCGTCACCGTCTACTACCAGGGCATCCACGACATGCAACGCGCCGTCCCGTACCCGCCGAACCTCAGGTACGTCGTCGGCAACGCCAAGGCGACCAGCCCCGACCAGAACCCGTCCGCGCGGTGGTCGTGCACCACGCAGTCGCCGTCGAGCCGGGACTTCATGAACTGCCCGTCGGGCACCAAGCTGGAGACCTACCTCGACTTCCCGACCTGCTGGAACGGCCGGGACCTCGACAGCGCCAACCACAAGGACCACATCGTGTTCTGGAACGGGTCGTGCCCGTCCACGCACAACGTGGTCCTGCCGCGGCTGGAGTTCCTGATCACCTACCCGGTCAACGGCGGCGGCCTGTCGCTGGGCGGGACGGTGAACGGGGTCAACGTCACCAACGCGCCGGGGTACACCTTCCACGGTGACTTCATCAACGCGTGGGACCAGCCGGAACTCGAACGGCGGGTGCGGGACTGCGTCAACGCGGGTCGCACCTGCGGCACCAACGGCTACCCGATCTAGACCCGGGTGACCGCGCGGGCGGCGGGGGACCACCCCGCCGCCCGTCCACTTCGGACAGGTGCGCGCGGTCGGCCGGCAGTGGCAGGATCCGCGGATGGAGAACCGGGATCGCCTGCCGCTCACCCTCGCGGCACTCGTCGTGGTGGCCGTCGCGGTGTCGGCCATCCGGCCCAAGGGCTACGGCACGTGGCTGCTGGAGGTCGCGCCGATCCTGCTCGCGCTGCCCCTGCTGGCGTGGACGCGCCGCCGGTTCCCGCTCACCCCGCTCGCGTACTGGCTGATCTTCGGGCACGCCCTGGTGCTCGCCCTCGGCGGCCACTACACCTACGCCGAGGTGCCGCTGGGCGAGCTGCCGTGGACCGACCGCAACCACTACGACCGGTTCGCCCACTTCGTGCAGGGCTTCGTGCCGGCGCTGCTGGTGCGGGAGGTGCTGCTGCGGCGGACGCCGCTGCGCCCCGGCGGGTGGACGTTCTTCCTCGTGTCCGCGACCTGCCTGGCGATCAGCGCGGCGTACGAGTTCGTCGAGTGGGCGGGCGCGGTGATCGGCGGCGAGTCGGCGGCGGACTTCCTTGGCACGCAAGGGGATGTGTGGGACACGCACTGGGACATGCTCCTCGCGCTCGTCGGGTCGGTGGTCTCGCAGGGGGTGCTCGCGCGTGCTCACGACCGGCAGCTCGCGGAATTGTCGGTGCGGTAGGGCAAGCTGCACCCGACGGATCTTGTGGAAGTGGTGGAGGTAGGCGATGGCGAAGGCGAAGCAGAGCTCGTTGTCCCCGCAGGACATCGACCACCTGCGCGCGGAGTTGGCCGCGGGTCGCCCGCCCGCGGTCTGGTTCACCTCCGCCGCGGTGGGCGTGGAGGCGGGGCGTTCGGCGAAGGTGGTGGCGTTCACCGAACCGGCGGAGGGCGATTTCATCCAGGTGCGGCCGACGGGGGACAAGGACGAGCTGTCGTTCTCGCCCGCCGAGCTGACGGTGGAGAAGCCGGCCCCGCGCAAGCGGGTGCCCGCCCCCGCCGCCGCGCCGGAGCCTCCCGCTCCCGCGCCCGTCGAGCACATCTACACCCCGGCGCCCGCTCCCGCGCCACCGAAGCCGAAGCCCGCACCGGCCCCCGCGCCCGCTCCCGCCGCGGACCGCAGACCGGCCGCGCGCAAGCAGGCCAAGCCGGCCGAGGTGACGGTGACGCTCACCTCGACCGCGGACGGCGAGTGGACGGTCGACGTGCAGTGGGGTTCGAAGCGCACGTTGAAGGCCGCGCCGGTGGCCGCGTCGGCGGTGTCGCAGGCGGCCAAGTTGTTGCCGGAGGAGGTCGACGAGGCGGTGGAGAGCGTGCTCAGCGCGGCCAGGGAACGCCACCAGACCCGGGTGGAGCAGTTGCGCGCGGAGCTGGAGGCGGCGCAGCGGGCGTTGGACGAGCTGGGCGGCTGACCTGGCGAGAACACGTATTGCAACTTCTTGATGATTGGCGTTCCGCGATCGGGTGAGGGTACTTCCCCTGGCCGGCGGTAGGGGCGGACGGTGGGGTCGAAATACCTTCGGTCGCACGAAGTCCCTTCACGCCGCGGAGGCACAAGATGGTGGTTGAGATCACGACAGCGGAGCAGGCCCAACTCGGCAGCTGCGGCTGCTGCACCGGCTGCACCGGACCCGGCTGCGGGTGTTGCTCCAGCTGCTAGGGCCGCGACCCGACGTCCGTGAAAGTCGAACGCCTGGGCCCTGGCCGCCCCAGCAGCCGGGGCCCAGGGCTGACCGGACTCGCACGCCGGGGAACGTCGTGCGACCGTGGGCCCCGCGCCCCCACGGTCCACTCACACCCCACTCCGGTCAGCCGCCACACGATCGGGTGATCATGGCCCGTAAATGTACGGAAACACCGTTCTCGTACCTCGGTTGAAAACCAGCGGAACCGCCGAAACCACGGAGCCAACCCCAACCCCAACTCCCCACCCCGAACTGCCGACCCCGAACTGCCCACCCACCCATCCGACCCCACCCACCCCATCCCGCCCAGCACCTACCGCCACCACGACCCACCGCCGCCACCACCACGACCAGCGCCACCCGAACTCCACGACACGGGCCCGCGACGACACCGGCCCACCACACCTGGCCCGCGACGACACCGGCCTGCCACGCCAAGCCCCGCGACGACGCTGGCCCACCCCGCCAGGCCCCGCGGCCACGTCGGCTCACGAACGCACGGGCTCGCGACCACACGGGCCCACGAACGCACGGGCTCCAAGATCGGCCGCGACCACACCGGCCCGCGACGGACGCTCCACGACGCACGCCTGATCGGACGGACAGGCCGCAGCGGCGAGCCGTCGGTGGCCAGGGCTGCGGACAGCCTCAGCGCCAGCCGACGAGGCCCGCGACCATCCCGCGCGCGTTAACCTCGCCCGCGCTCATCCCGCCCGCGCCCACGTCGGACATGGGCCGGTTGCACGCGGCGGGTTGCACGCCGCCGGATTGCGCCAAGCCGGTGCGCAAGGTCCACGTGCGCATGGGGACGAGTTGCAGGCGGCTGGCCCGGCGGGTGGCCGGTGGAGCACACACCGAACTGGCCTCGCACGGCGGCCGGGTTGTGGGCGCGGCGCTGACACGATCGGGGGTCGATCGGTCGGCCCAGTTCGTGGCCGGACGAGACGACGGCGGTTTGAGGGCCGTCCGGGATCAAGGGCGGAGGGGCAGAGGGGCGGTTGGGGGCCGGGGGAGGGGGATGGGGTCAGGGTGGGCAGACGGTGCCGCCGGCCGGGACCTTCGCGTTTACCAGGAATTCCTCGGCCGCCTTCGTCGCGCACGCCGACTGGCCGAGAGCACCGTGCCCGCCGCCCTCCCAGCCGACGACCACGCCGGCCGGCAGGGCTTGGGCGGCGCGTTCGCTGCCCTCGCGCGGGGTGATCGGGTCGGCGGCGGTGGTCAGGACCAGCATCGGCGGGGCGCCCGTGAGGTTCGGCGGCTTCACCGCCTGCGGCACCGGGAACGGACCGCAGGCCAGCAGCTTGCGGGCGAGGTAGGCGCCGAACAGCGGATGCTTGGTGCGCCAGTCCTCGGTCATCCCGGCCACTCGTTCGGGCGGGATCCGGGTCGTCGTGTCGTTGCAGTCGGTGATGAGGCCGGCGTCCAGGCGCGGCGGGTCGTCTTCCCTCCCCTCCAGCAGGGGCGCGACGAACGCGCTCAGCTTCGCGCCGTCACCGCCCTCCGCCGCCACCAGCGCGTCGGCCAGCGCGGGCCACCGGGACCGGTCGGCCAGGCCGAGCAGCACCGCCTCCGTGGCGGTCCCCGGCGTGAGGTCGTAGTCACCACCGCGCAACGGCTTGGCCCGCAACGAGTTCAGCAGCGCCTTGTACCGGTCGGTGGCACCGGCGCCCAGCGGGCAGCCGCGGACCACGCAGTCCTTCTGGAACGCGGCGAACGCCTCCTCCGCCGCCACCACCCGGGTCTGCGCCACGGCCTGCACGTCCAGCGTCGGGTCGGGCGCACCGTCGAACACCATCCGCCCGATCCGGTCCGGGAACCGGCTCGCGTACAGCGACAGCACCCGCGACCCCTCACCGAAGCCGATCGCGTTCAGGTGCGGCACGCCCATCGCCTCGCGCAGCTGCTCCAGGTCCGCCGACGCGCGCCACGAGTCGACGGCGGGCAGCCGGTTCTCCATGTCGAGCACGCACTCGCGGCTGGCCAGCGTGTAGGCGTCGGCCAGGTCGTCGTGCGACTCCGCACCGGGGTCGGCCTCCACGATGCCCACCCGCGCCTCGTCCGGCACGCACTGCACGGCGTCCGACTCGCCGGTGCCCCGCCGGTCCACGCCGATCAGCGTGAACGTGCTCAGCACCTGCGCGGGCAGGCTCGCCGCCAGCCGGGCCGCCTTCACCGTCCCCGGCTCGCCACCCGCCTCACCGACGACGACCAGCGGGCTGCCGCCGGTGCCCACGCGCAGCAGCGACATGCCCAGGTTGCCCCGACCGGGACGGCTCGGCACGTCCAGCCGCACGGTGAGCTGCGCGCACTCGTAGTCCCACGTGCCGGCCGGCGCCGTGTCACCCATCCGCGCCTTGGTCGAGTCGGTGCACGACAACCACGCCAGACCGGGCGTCTCGTAGGTCTCCAGCGGCGGCACCTCGCGGGGACCGGACGGGACGGTCACCGCCGACGGCTCCTCGCCGTCACCGTGCACGGCGATCACCGGTCGGGTCGACGGACCCGCGCTGCACGCGGCGAGCGCGCCCAGAGCCACCAGCATCGAAATGGCGTGACGCCGACGCGGCACAGCGGTCCCCTCGCTCTCTCCCACGGCGTTGGTCTCCCGGTGGGCTGGTTGGGCTGGTCGACCTGTGGGTTCGGTGCAGAGCCTCACACAGTCCAGGTGAGACTTCGGTGAGAGGGCTGGGGCAGGATGTCGGGGTGGTCACGGTGCACGTAGAAGGCATCCCCGAACGCAGGTTCACCCGCTCGGGGCCGTTCACGCTCGCCGCCAAGGCGTTCGGCGCGATCCCGCCGCCGGCGCTGGTGCTGTTGGGCGTGGTCAGCGTGCAGATCGGCGCGGCCGTGGCCAAGCAGCTGTTCACGATCGCGGGCGCGACGGGCACGGTCACGCTGCGGCTGGTGCTGGCCGCGGCCTTCCTGCTGCTGGTGTGGCGGCCGTCGCTGCGGCTGGACCGGCGGACGTACGCGGTGGTCATCGGCTACGGGGTCGTGCTCGGCACGATGAACCTGACCTTCTACCAGGCGCTCAAGCACATCCCGCTCGGCGCGGCGGTCACGATCGAGTTCCTGGGGCCGCTGGCGGTGGCCGTGGTCGGGTCGAGGCGTTGGCTGGACGGGCTGTGGGCGCTGCTCGCGGCGGCCGGCGTGCTGCTGCTGACCCGGGTGGACGGCGGTCTGGCGCTGCCGGGCGTGCTGTTCGCGCTGGGCGCGGCGGTGTGCTGGGCCGGGTACATCCTGCTGACCGCGGCGCTGGGCAGCCGCACGTCCGACGGCAAGGGGCTGGCGCTGGCGATGGCGTTCGGCGCGGTGGTGGTGCTGCCGTTCGGCGTGGCCGAGGCGGGCACGGCGCTGCTCGACCCGGTGGTGCTGATCGCGGGCGCGGCGGTGGCGCTGCTGTCGTCGGTGGTCCCGTACTCGCTGGAGCTGGAGGCGTTGCGCAAGATCCCGCCGCGCGTGTTCGGCATCCTGATGAGCCTGGAGCCCGCGGTGGCGGCGCTGGCCGGGCTGGTCCTGCTGCACGAGGCGCTGCACCCCGCGCAGTGGGTGGCGGTGTTCTGCGTGGTGCTGGCGTCGGTCGGGGCGACCCGGACGGCGAGACCGGACGCGTGAGCGGGCCTAGGGCGTGATCGGGGGCAGGGTCGCGGGGC
>NZ_JBFAAX010000123.1:0-5548 GCF_040639995.1 Actinosynnema sp. NPDC023658
GGCGCTGCTGGTGTTCGCGGCGGCGATCCTCGTGTTCGCGCCGGGCGGTGCGGGCTCGGCGGCGCTGATGTCCTCCGGCAACCCGCTGCCCGAGGCGGTGCGGGCGGCCTACGGCGGTGACAACGCGCTGGCGCAGGTCGTGAACTACGTGGGCCTGGCCGGGCTGGTGGCGTCGTTCTTCTCGATCATCTTCGCGTACTCGCGGCAGCTGTTCGCGCTGTCGCGCGCGGGTTACCTGCCGCGCTGGCTGTCCAAGACGGGGCGGCGCAAGACGCCGTACCTCGCGCTGATCGTGCCCGGCACCGTCGGGTTCGTCCTGGCCGCGATCATGCGCAGCGGCGCGACGCTGATCAACATCGCGGTGTTCGGCGCGGCGCTGTCGTACGTGCTGATGATGGTGTCGCACATCGTGCTGCGGGTGCGCGAGCCGGGGTTGGCGCGGCCGTACCGGACGCCGGGCGGCGTCGTGACCACCGGGGTGGCGCTGGTGCTCGCGGTGGCGGCGGTCGTGGCGACGTTCTTCGTGGACGAGCTGGCCGCCGGGATCACCGCCGGCATCGTGGTGGTGGCGCTGGCCTACTTCTGGTTCTACAGCAGACATCACCTGGTGGCCTCCGCGCCGGAGGAGGAGTTCGCCGCCATCGCGCAGGCCGAGGAGGAGCTGAAGGACTGACCGGCGCCGTGGGGGGGGGGGGGCGGCCCCCCCCCCCCCCCCCCCCGCTCACCGGGGGTCGACGTGCGGCTGCGGGAACTCGCCGCCGTCGACGCGAAGCCCGGTTGACACGACGTCACCACGGTTCCACCTATCGTGGAATGCAAGTCCTCCCGCGAGTGGGAACCCCTTGACAGCAAGGGGTTCGCACACCAGGAGGGAACGATCATGGCACGCAGGATGTCCATCGCCGGAGCGGCGGTCGCGGCGCTGTTGTGCACGGCCACTCCGGCACTCGCCGCACCGACCTTCGAAGACCAGGTTTTGGCTCTGACGAACGGGGAACGCTCCACCGCGGGTTGCCCGGCCCTCACGCCGAACGGCCAACTGGCCGCGGCGGCCAAGCGGCACAGCGACGACATGGCGCGCACCGGGAACTTCAGCCACACCGGCACCGACGGCAGCACAGCGGCGCAACGCGTCACCGATGCGGGTTATCACTTCCGTGTGACGGCGGAGAACATCGCCGCCGGCCAGGCGTCCGCCGAGGAGGTCGTGCGGGCGTGGATGAACAGCGAGGGCCACCGGGCGAACATCGTGAACTGCGAGCTGCGCGACCTGGGCGTGGCCCACGCGGTCGACGGCGGCAACAAGATCTACTGGACGCAGGAGTTCGGCGTCACCCAGTGACGCCGACCACCCGGGCCGGGCCGACCAGCCCCACGACGGCGTCTGCCGGCACGCCGTCGGGCACCCGGTCGCAGGACCACGCGACGCTACCGCCGTCGGCGGAGCGGCCCGGGCCACCGACCGCGGAGATCGTCCCCGGTCGACCGCAGGCACCCCCGCGGGTTCCCCGCAGGTGGGAAGTGTGCCCGTCGACGACGCCCCTGGCAGGATCGGGGCGTGAGTGACATTCAACGTGTTGGAGTGGTGGGATCGGGCCTGATGGGCTCCGGCATCGCCGAGGTCTGCGCGCGGGCCGGGCTGGACGTGCTGGTGGCCGAGGTCGACCCGGTCGCCGCGGAGGCCGCGCGGGGGCGGATCGCCTCTTCGCTCGGCCGGGGCGTGCGCAACGGCAAGCTGTCCGCGGAGGACCGGGACGCCGCGCTGGAGCGCCTGCGGTTCACCACCGACCTCGCGGACTTCGCGGACCGGAACCTGGTCGTGGAAGCCGTGGCCGAGAACGAGCAGGTCAAGACCGACGTGTTCGCGGCGCTGGACAAGGTCGTCACCGACCCGGAGGCGATCTTCGCGTCGAACACCTCCTCGATCCCGATCATGAAGCTGGGCATGGCCACCAGCCGTCCCGAGCAGGTCATCGGGGTGCACTTCTTCAACCCGGTACCGGTGTTGAAGCTGGTGGAGCTGGTGCCGTCGCTGCTGACCGGCGACCGGACCAAGGCCAGGGCCGAGGCGTTCGTGACCGGGGTCCTGCACAAGGAGGTCATCCGGTCGCAGGACCGGGCGGGGTTCGTGGTGAACGCCCTGCTGATCCCCTACCTGCTGTCGTCGATCCGGATGCTGGAGTCCGGGTTCGCCAGCGCCGACGACATCGACAACGGCATGGTGCTGGGCTGCGCGCACCCGATGGGTCCGCTGCGCCTGACCGACCTGATCGGCCTGGACACCACCAAGGCCATCGCGGAGTCGATGTACGAGGAGTTCAAGGAGCCGCTGTACTCGCCGCCGCCGTTGCTGCTGCGCATGGTCGACGCGGGACTGCTGGGCAAGAAGAGCGGGCGCGGGTTCCACAACTACGCGTCCTAGGACCGCCATCCCGTCCGAGCGGGCGTCCGCGGGCCGTCGATCCCGGTGATCGGCGGCCCCTCCGCGTGTCCGGGGCACTTACCACACGGGGGCCGCGAGAGTCACGTCAAGAAGTGGCCGAACAATTAACACCAGCGTCTTGAATGGCTGCCATCAATAGCCGGCCAAACGATCGCCCCTACCTCGGCCGACCCCCGGCACAAACGCCACGATCCGTCATCGCAGGCCGTCCGGTGATTAGTGCGAAAGACTGACAGAGGTCTAGTCAATAGGCCGTTCGGAGTAGTCTTGATTACCGACGTCGCCCGTGCGACCACTGATCGACAGGACCTGCGACATGCCTTTAGAGTGCCCTACGTCACGCTACGGCCGGCTGGTGGACAAGATTGCTTCGCCTAGCGTAACTTTCGACTCGCCCCCCACGAGGAGAACCCCGCCTTGGACCCTCAAAATGTTTCGATACGTGATTTCACGGGCGGACAGCTCAACGCCCTCCTACATTCTTTGGGCATCACGCAGGACCCGTCACAATCCATGGGGCTGCTCGCGGACGCGCTCGGCCCCGGAGGCCTCCGCCCGGTTTCCACCAGCCCGGCCTGGCCTTCCGACGTGGCCGACGACCACACCCCGGTCGAGTTCTCCACGGCGTTCGCGGCGGGCGAGTCCCCGATCCTCCGCACCATCGTCGAACCCACCGCGACCAGGCCTTCCCGTGCGGCCAACACGGCTGCGGCGCTCGCCGCGCTGGACCGGATGAAGCGGCACGGGAACCTGGACACCCGTCGTTTCGACGCGGTCAAGGACCTGTTCCTGCCGGAGCACCCCGAGCATGATTTCACGTTCTGGTATTCGTTGGTGTTCCGCGCCGACGACGCGCCGGCGGTGAAGGTGTACTTCAACCCGGAGGTGCGCGGCGAGGCCGCTGCCGAGGAGTTGGTGCGCGAGGGGTTGGAGCGGACCGGTTTCGCCGCCGGTTTCCCCGCTCTCCGCAATCGCGCGGTCACGAGGCCCGGACTTGACAGGTATTCGTTCTTCGCGCTCGACCTCGTCGAACAACAGCGGGCCCGGGTGAAGGTGTACATCTCGCACCACACCGCGGATGTAACGGACGTCACGCGCGCCGCGAAGGCCGCGCGAGGGGTCGATGTGGACATGGTGCCCGATTTTTGCCTGCTCACCGGCGGCAGCACCGGAACGTTCGACAAGCGCCCGCTGATTTCCAGCTACACGTTCCTGGACGGCGACGCGGACGCGCCCAGCGGCTATTCCCTCTACGTGCCGATCCGGGACTACGTCACGGACGACGAAGAGGCCCGCCGCCGGGTGCTCGCGGTCATGGCGAAGTACGACCTCGACCCCACGCCGTTCGACAGCGCGTTGCGCACCATCGCGCGACGACCGCTGGACGAGGGGGTCGGTCTGATCGCCCACGTGTCGCTGCGCATGGGCAGGCCGCGCCCCGGTGTCACGGTCTACCTCTCCTCCGAGGCCTACGATGTGGCCTCACCCCGTTCGATCAGCCTGGCAGGCTAGGAGCCCCACCCATGCCCACGATGGAGCCGTACCGCATCAAGGTCGTGGAGCCCATCCCGATCACCACGCGCGCGCACCGCGAGCGGGCGCTGGCCGCTGCCGGGTACAACCCGTTCAACCTCGCCGCCACCGACGTGACGATCGACCTGCTCAGCGACTCGGGCACCGGGGCCCTGTCGGCCGAGCAGCAGGCGGCGGGGCTGCGCGGTGACGAGACCTACGCGGGTGCGCGCTCCTACTACCGGTTCCGCGACGTGGTGCAGGACCTGACCGGCTACCCGCACGCCTACCCCGTCCACCAGGGGCGCGCGGCCGAGCGGATCCTGTTCACCGCGCTGCTCAAGCCGGGCCAGGTCAGCGTCAGCAACACGCACTTCGACACCACGCGCGCCAACGTCGAGATCCTCGGTGGTCACGCCGTCGACCTGCCGTGCCGGGCGGCGAAGGACCTCGACGACGACGCGCCGTTCAAGGGCGACATCGACCTGGAGGCGCTGGAGGCCATCCTCGCCGGGCCGCGGGACGTCGCCATCGTGCTGCTCACCATCACCAACAACGGTGGTGGTGGGCAGCCGGTGTCGATGGCCAACATCAAGGCCGCCGGCGAGATCGCCCGCCGCCACGGCGTGCCGTTCTTCCTGGACGCGGCGCGCTTCGCGGAGAACGCGTGGCTGGTCACGCAGCGGGAGCCCGGCTACGCCCACCACACCCCGCGGCAGGTCGCGGAGGAGGCGTTCAGCCTGGCCGACGGGTGCGTGGCCAGCCTGAAGAAGGACGCGATCGTCCACATGGGAGGGTTGCTCGCGATCCGCGACCCGGAGCTGGCCGCCAAGTGCGAGCTGCTGCTGATCGCGACCGAGGGCTTCCGCACCTACGGCGGGCTCGCCGGCCGCGACCTGGAGATGCTGGCCCAGGGGCTGCTGGAGGTGACCGACCCGGAGTACCTGCGCGCCCGCGCCGACGCCACCGCCTACGTCGCGGACCTGGCCCGGGCGGCGGGCGTGGACAGCGTGCGGCCGACCGGCGTGCACGCGGTGTACCTCAACGCCGGTCGCCTGCTGCCGCACCTGCCGCCGAGCCGGTTCCCGGGGTTCGCCCTGGCCACCGAGCTGTACCTGGCGGGCGGCATCCGGTGCGCCGAGCTGGGCTCGCTGTACCTGGGCGAGCTGGACGACGCCGGTGAGCTGGTCCGACCCGCGCCGTACGAGCTGGTCCGGCTGGCCATCCCGCGGCGGGTCTACACGCAGAGCCACCTGGAGTACGTCGGCGAGACGCTGGCGGAGATCGCGAAGGACCCGGAACGGGTGCCCGGGTACCGGTTGACGCACGTGCCGAAGCTGTTGCGGCACTTCAACTGCCGGCTCGAACCGGCGGTCTAGTCGGAACGGGTGACCGGTCCCCGGTCACCCACCGTCCCAGCAGGTCGGCGGCGGACGGGGCTCCCCGGCGGGGAGCCCTACGCCATCGCGTCGAGCCCGTACATCGTGTGCTGGTTGATGATCTCCAGAGCGGAGTTGGGGGACTGGCTGTGCCGCGCCACGGTGAGATCGCGGGGGAGGGCGGCGGACAGTACCTGGGCGCGGCGCGGGTCGT
>NZ_JBFAAX010000123.1:5558-13922 GCF_040639995.1 Actinosynnema sp. NPDC023658
TGACCAGCACGGTCTTGGCCGACTCGCGGTCCCGCGCGTCGCAGAGCACGAGCGGGATGGCGGCGTCCACGTCCAGGGCCCGCCGCACCTCGTCGACCTCGTAGCTGTGCGCGCCCTCGAAGCAGTTCACCGCGATGATGAACGGGATGCCGCGCCGCTCGAAGAAGTCGATCGACGGGAAGCTGCTGTCCAGCCGGCGCGTGTCCACCAGGATCACCGCGCCGATCGCGCCGTAGGCCAGCTCGTCCCACATGAACCAGAACCGGTTCTGCCCCGGGGTGCCGAACAGGTACAGCACCACCTCCGGGCTGATGGTGATGCGCCCGAAGTCGAGGGCGACCGTGGTGGTCTCCTTGGTCTCCAGGCCCAGCACGTCGTCCACGCCGACACCGGCCTCGGTGAGCAGCTCCTCGGTGTGCAGCGGCGGTATCTCGCTCACCGAGTTGACCATCGTCGTCTTGCCGGTGCCGAAGCCCCCGGCGATGACGATCTTCACTGGGGTGGGGACGAGGAGTTCCCCGCCCGGCCGCTCAGATTCCACGGACACCATCCAACACCGCCTGGAGCAGGTTCCGGTCCGGCACTTGCGGGACTCGGGAGGGGTCTCGGATCACGACGTCACCGCGTTGGATGAGATCGCTCAACAGCACCTTCACGACGACGAGCGGCACGTCGAGGTACGCGGCGACCTCCGCGACCGACAACGGGCGCCGGCACAGCTCCATGATCTCCATGTGCTCGACCGACAGCGCGTCCGGGTCCGACGGGGACGGCATCGCGCGAACCTGCGTCACCAGGTGCAGCTCCGGGCGCAGCGGACGGGTCCGGCCCCGCACCATCGCGTACGGGCGGACGAGCGGGCCCGCGGCCTCGTCGTACCACCAGTCCTCGCGGCCGGCCATCAGGAGGACCTTCGGGCGGCCGGCAGGCTCGCCGCGGCGGTGCCGCGCGGCGCCGAGGACAGGTACGTGCCGACCCGCTTCACGAGCATGTTCATCTCGTACGCGATCATGCCCATGTCGGAGTCCTCTTCGCCCAGGACGGCCAGGCAGGCGCCGTGGCCGGCCGCGGTGACGAAGAGGTAGGCGTGCTCCATCTCGACGATGGTCTGCCGCACCGCGCCGCCGCCGAAGTGCCGGCCGGTGCCGCGGGCCAGGCTCTGGAACGCCGACGCCATGGCCGACAGGTGGTCCGAGTCGTCCTTCGACAACCCGGGTGACCGGCCCAGCAGCAGGCCGTCAGCCGAGAGGACCACCGCGTGTCGAGCTCCGACCACCCGGCCGACCAGGTCCTCCAACAACCAGTTCAGTTCGTTGTGCTGGCTGGTCATGTCGTTCATCGGGATGCCTTTCCGGTTTCCAGTCGTCCGGCCACTGCTGGTCAGGGTTCGAGGTCGTCGGCAGGTGTGCGACGGGCGTCGCGTGTGCCCCGTTGGAACGCCGCCAGGCCCTTGCGGACCTTCTCGGCGGACTGCTCCTGGTCGACCTCGGGGAGCGGATCGGGCGAAGGGTGGAAATCGTTGCGCACCAACTGGGGCGCCAGGTTCTGCTGGCGGCGCCTGCGTGGCAGTTCGGGTCGGTCGGCGGCGGCAGCGGCCGACTCCGGTTCTTCCGCGGGCCACTCGGAGGTGGCGCGCTTCCGCTGCGGCAGTTCCAGCTCGCCGCTGCGCTGCGACAGGTCCAGCCCGCCGCTCAGTCGTTCGACCTCGGGGAGGGGATCGGAGTTGGCCGCGGCCTCGGCCTGGGCCCAGAACCCCTCCAGGTCTCGGGAACTGTCGGGAAACCTGGCGTCTCGCACTGAGTCGTCGCCCTGCTCCGGGATGTCGTGGAAGGAACGGCGCGGGAGCTGCCGGGTCTCGGCGGGCTCCGTGGCCGTCGTGGGGCCCGCGACGATCGCGGACGGGATGAGGACGAGCGCCAGCGTGCCGCCGTAGGGCGAGTCGCGCAGCTCGACGTGGATGCCGCGGCGGTCGGCCAGCCGGGCGACCACGAACAGGCCCAGGCGCGACTCGCCGCGCAGGCGCATCGCGTCGAACTCCGGCGGGTCGGCCAGCATCGCGTTGTGCTGCTCGCGGTCCTCGGGGTTGATGCCGAGGCCGTGGTCCTCGATCTCGACCACGATGCCCTGCGGGACCTCGCTGGCGTGCACCTGCACCTGCGACCGGGGCGAGGAGAACGCCGTGGCGTTGTCCACGAGCTCCGCGATCAGGTGGATGGTGTCCGCGACGGCGGCGCCGACCAGCGCGGTGTCCGGCACCGGGTTCACCTTGACCCGGACGTACTGCTCGGTCTCCGCGACCGCGGCGCGCAGCACGTCGAGCAGGCGCACGGGCTTGCGCCACTGCCTGCCCGGCTGCTCCCCCGCGAGGATGATCAGGTTCTCCGCGTTGCGGCGGGCGCGGGTGGCGAGGTGGTCGAGCTGGAACAGCGCGTCGAGCTGCTCGGGGTTCTCCTCCTCGCGCTCCAGCTTGTCCAGGATCTTCAGCTGGCGGTGCACCAGGCCCTGGTTGCGGTGCGCGATGTCGAGGAAGACCCGGTTCACGCCCTCACGGGCCTGGCTCTCCTTGACCGCGGCGGCGACGGCGGTGTACTGGGCGGCGTTGAACGCGTCGGCCACCTGGCCGATCTCGTCGCTGCCGTAGTCCAGCGGGGGCACCTCGACCTCGACGTCCACGTGCTTGCCCTCGCGGAGCCGGTCGACGATGTCGGGCAGCCGCTCGTGCGCCAGGGTCAGCGAGTCCTTCTTCAGCGCCGCGAGGCGGGTGATCAGCGCCCGGTTGACCAGGCGGTTCGACGTCCGGATCGCGATCAGGATGCCGATGATGACGGCGAGCAGGCCGACCAGGCTGCCGATCAGCACGGTGCGGAACTTGCTCTCACCGCGCGACATGGTGACGTTCACGGCGCTGGAGGCCTGCTCGCTGACCAGCGCGGTCAGCTCGTCGGAGATCGGGCCGCTGACGTTCTGCCACTCCTGAAGCGACCCCGCGGCCGACGGCTTCTGGCCGTTCTGGATCAGCCTGCCCTCGAACTCGACCAGCCGCTTCCACTGGTCGCCCTCGATCATGAACTGGTAGTGCTCGCGCACCTCGGGCTGGGCGTAGGGGGCGATCGAGTCGTAGGAGGAGTGGTAGGCGCCGACGAGGTTGGCGAACTCGATGTGCTCCTCGGGGCTGAACTGGCCGGCGGCCAGCGCGCTCGACGCGAGCGACGTGGCGCGGGACATCCAGTCGGCGGCCTTGAAGTACTCGGTGGCGGTGATGGCGCCCTTCACCGACTCGTGGTCGGGCACCACGCGGGCCTGCACGCTGAACAGCGCGTCACCGGCGTCGAGGAGGCTGTTGTAGTACGTGTAGATGTCGTCCCTGGACGTGGGTTTCTTCCCTTCCAGGGACGAGCGGCGCTGCGGTAGCTGGTCCAGCAGCACGTTCAAGCCGTTGATCTTGTCGACGATCTCCTGCGGCGCCTGGGAGGCCAGCTCGTCGAACGCGGTGCGCATCTCGTCGACCGCGCGGTCGGTCTCCGCCCGCTGGACCTCCAGGTCCGTGGTGCCGCGGTCGGGCTGGCTGAGCGCCGTCATGGTCAGCTCGCGCTCCTTTTGGAGCGCGGCGAAGGTCTGGACCGCCGGGATCGAGGCGTCCTTGACGCCGGAGGCCACGGCGCGGAGGTAGAAGCCGTCGAACAGCGTGTACGACGAGAACAGCGCCCACATGATGAGCAGGACGATGCTGGGGACGACGACGACACCGGTGAGTCGTGAACGGATCGTCTTGTAGTTCGTCTCCGTGGTGCTCTTCTGCTTCACAGCGCTCCGCAACCTCGTCCGTTGCCAGGTCAGGCGCAGCACTAGGACCGCTGACTCTTCTTCACCCGATCGGCTATGGAACGGTAACACTTGAAGATCATTATTACGAAGAGGCAGCGATCACTTGCGCGACGCGACGATGAGGTTACCCAGTCGAGTGATGCCCCGAACAGGGGGCCGATGTGAACTTCTCGACACCGGTCCCCTCACTTTCCCGGCTTCGGGACCGAAACGGCGTCGTACGTCGTCGTGGGCGTGGGCGGGGTGGCGAGGGAGACGACCGTCGTCGGCACGTCGAACCGGATGTCGGTGATCTTGATCACGAGCTGCCCGCCCGACCCGTCCCTGGCCAGCGCAAACACCGCGACCGCGTTCAGGCGGTCCTGCACGGCGTACGGCGTGCGGCCCTCGACGAGCAGCACGTCACCGTTGGTCAGCACCTCGCCGTTCAGGTCGACCAGGCTCGTCACGCCCGTTCGGCGCGTCCGCCCGGTGCACTTGCCCGGTGTGACTCCGGACGATCACCAGCGCTTTGCCGTCGGGCGTCCGGGCGATGCCGTTCGCGTTGTTCACGCCCGGAGTCAGGACGAAGTCGCCGGACGGTGGAATCGCGGTGCGGGACTCCGGCAACGCGCCGTGCCGGCCGAACGGGACGCGATAGATCAACGCCTTGCGCGAGTCGGGAAGTAGGCGGCGGCGTCGGTGATCACGACGTCGTTGACGAAAGTGTCCGGGTCGGATGCAAACCGATAGGACTCGAGCACCGCTCCCGTTCCGGCGTCGACGACGCCCCCGTCCCGGTGGGAAACGGGTGTGCTTGCGCTGCGGCGGCGGGCGCGGCGGCCCCAGCACCGCGACCGGGGAAGTTAGGGGTCGTCCGAGATAACGAAAAGGTAACGGTGAGGTCGCGGACTGGGAGCGGTACGTATGCCACTGTGTCCACCGCCCACCGGCGGTCGGGGTTCAACGCCCATGCGCGTACCTACGACGAGGTGACACATCCATGACCCGAAACCAGGGGCGGCACCGCTTCTCCCGGCGCACCAAGCTGACTGCCGGCGTGACCGGGTTGGCGCTCACGATCGGCCTGGCCGTCGCGATCAGCACCACCGGCGATCAGGGCACCGCCCAGGCTGACGGGGCCGACATCTCCCTGTTCACCGACATCACGAAGCAGCAGCGCAACGTGCGGGCGCCCCGCCCGCAGCGGGGCGCGAGCACCGGCACCTTCACCGTGGACTGCGGCCGCAACGAGAACGGCCACTTCAACCCGGACAACTTCATCGCGCAGCCCGGCGTCCGCAACGGCGCCCAGCACCTGCACGACTACGTGGGCAACGTGTCGACCGACGCGGACTCGACCAACGAGAGCCTGCTCGAAGCCGAGACCACCTGCAAGAACGGCGACCAGTCGACCTACTTCTGGCCCGTGATCCGGATCGACCGGGAGAACGAGGACGAGGAGCCGGGCAAGCCGAACGACGCCGAGGTCGAGTGCCCGGACGTGCAGCGCAAGCTGCGCACGGTGCCGCGCCAGGCCAAGGCCGAGGTGGACCGCAACCTCAAGGCCCTGAAGGACCAGATCAGCGAGGCCAACGCGAGGCTGAAGGCGTCGGCCGACGTCGACGACCCGAACTTCGTCAACAACGCCGTCCTGGGCCCCCTGCGGGACAAGCGGACCGCGACGATCGACCGCATCACCCAGGCCCTCGCCCGCGCCGGGCAACGTCCGCGCTGGCTGCGCAGGCTCGCGCCGTGCACGGTGAAGGACGGCGACGCCAACGACGCCAAAGTCGCGGAGGCGGCCCAGGAAGCCGAGGCTGACGCGCCCGAGAAGGGCGACGGCAAGAGCGCCAGCGACGAGAACGAGTTGCCCGGCAACGAGGGCGAGGTGCTGCGCCCCGAGGTCGACATCACCTTCCGCGGCAGCCCCGCGGGCAAGGTCGAGGCGATGCCGCAGTTCCTCCGGGTGCTCTACGGCGACGCGAAGGTCTCCACCAACGGCCCGAAGAACGCCCGCAAGTCGTGGACCTGCACCGGGTTCGAGGACAAGGTGCTGATCGACAAGTACCCGATCTGCCCCGAGGGCAGCAAGGTCAAGCGCATCCACGACTTCGCGAACTGCTGGGACGGCAAGAACACCGACAGCGCCAACCACCGCGACCACATGACCTACGCGGACGAGAACGGCAAGTGCCCGCGCGGGTTCAGGACCGTGCCGCAGCTGCGGATCAGCCTGACCTACGACATCCCGCGCGACGTGCAGGCCGCCGGGCAGTACGCGGTGGACGCGTTCCCGCAGGAGAAGCACAACCCGTTCTCCGACCACGACGACTTCGCGAACGTCATGTCGCAGGAGATCATGAACCGGCTGGTGCAGTGCGTGAACTCCGGCCGCCGGTGCAAGGAGTGACGACGACCCAGGCCGACCTCCCGTCCGATGTGGACGGACCGCGCGCCACCGAGGGCGTGCGCCGGCTCGCGGCGGCCCGGGACCTCACGTCCCGGGGCGGCACGTGAGGTGAGGAGGACACCATCCCCGACCCGCGCGGCGGCGGGTCGGGGATGGCCCCTGCCCGGACAGGTTTTCCGGTCACCCGGACGAGGTAACCCCGTGGGGACTCGATCACCTGGGGAGGTCTTCGGTGGCACGCATCCGACCGTCCAAGCCGGCCGCGATCTTCGGAGCCGTGGTGGGCGTGGCGATCCTGGTCTTCGGTCTGCTCAACTTCCCGCTCGACCGACCGTTCATCTGGTTGTGGTCGGCCGTCGGCGTGGGCGTCATCGCGTTCAACCTGTGGGCCGCGTTCAGCCGCAACGGCGCCACGCAGGTCGTCGACGACGACCGCGGGTGAGCGGGTCCTCAGCCCGCTTGCAGTGCCAGGTACAGGTCCACCCGTTCGGTGAAGTTCGACAGGTCCACGCCCAGCAGGTCCTCCACCCGCCCCACGCGGTACCGCAGCGTGTTCACGTGGACGTGCAGGCGGGCGGCGGCCGTCGTCCACGAGCCCGAGCAGTCGAGGAACGTCCGCAGCGTGCCGACGAGGTCCGAGCCGTGCTCGGCGTCGTAGTCCAGCACGGGCCCGAGGAGCCGCCGCCGAAGCGAGCGGCGCAGCTCCTCGGGCACGCCCGCCAGCAGCAACTGGTGCAGGGCTATCTCCTCCCCCGCCACGACGCACGTGCGCCCGGTCCGCCGCTCGCCCAGCCGCCGGGCGTGCGAGGCCTCCTCCGCCGCGCCGCGCAGCCCGGCGTGGCCGACCGGTGACGAGATCCCGACCAGGACCCTGGCCGAGCGCAGGCCCGGTTCCAGCGTCCGCAGCGCGGTGCGGATCCCGCCGGTCCACGGGCCGGACGGCACCAGCGCGTACACCTCCGCGTCGACGGCGGCCACCAGGAACCCGGGCGTGACCGATGCCAGCACCTCCTCCACGAGCGTGACGGCCTGCTCGACCGACCCCTCCGACACCGAGGCCGCCAGCACCCGCAGCGGCGCGTCCGCGTCCCACCCGACCGCCGCGAGCCGTGCGGAGAGGTCGCCACCGGCGAGCACCTGCCGCAGCAGCGGCCCGGCGGCGCGGTTCTCGATCTCCCGCCCCTGCACGACCCGGGCGCGCTCCACCCCGACCAGGCTGGCCAGCTCGGCGGCGACCTCGTCCTGCGTCCGGTCGCCGGAGACGACGAGGATCCACGAGGTCAGCCGGGAGCCGCCGCGCGCGGACACCGGCAGCACCGTCGTGCCGCGCACCACCTTGGGCAGGCGGTCGGCCAGCAGGAACTCCCGCACCAGCGACGCCGCCCCCGGCAGCTCCGGCCCGGCCACCACGTGTCCGGTGCACGACAGCACCCAGCACGGCGCACCCAGCTCCGCCTCGCCGGCGGCCAGCAGCTCGGACAGCCCACCGCCCTCCGCGACCACGGTCAGCAGCCGCCGGTGCCGGCCGAGCAACGCGCCCGCGTCGCCCACCCGTTCGGCCGCCAGCTCCAGCACCACGCGTTCGGTGATGGCCGCGAACGACAGGTCGACCGGCACCTCCAGCAGCGGCACGCCGTGCCGCTCGCAGGCCTCCACCAGCGCGTCGGGCAGTGCACCCGCATCGGGTGGGCTGGCCGCCAGCGCGGCTGCTCCCGACGACGCGAGCGAGGCGACGAACGTCTCGCAATCGGCCGCCCCCCGGTGCCACAGCAGCCCGGAGAGCACCAGCTCACCGCCGGACAGGTACCGCGCCGGATCGGGCAGCTCGGTGCCGTAGAGCCTGGTCACGGGCCGGTCCAGCGACTCGGCGCCGGTCACCAGGCGAAGGCGTAGCTCCGGCATCCCGAGCAGGCTGCCCACCAGCAACACGGCCGCCTCCTCCCCGTCACACCGGCGGTTTACCGTCGTCCGATCGTGTTTGTAGGAAAGCACAAAACCCCTCGCTGTAGGAGCCTGGGATTCATGCGCCACCGCCGTAGCCGATCACCGCTGCGGGCGGTGTACTGGCCCACACACCGCGCACCGCACCCACCGAGGTAGCCGATGGATTTCCTCCGCCCCGACACCCTGGCCGAGGCGCTGGCCCT